>RHBP01000022.1 GCA_010030955.1 Synechococcaceae bacterium WBB_10_009
CTCCACGGCGTCGCCCAGCATGTAGCTGCGGCGGTTTTTGCGGCCCACCAGCCGGTTCTGGCGCGAGCGGTATTCGTACCAGTCGTCCTTGAGGGAGCTCACGTGCACCAGACCCTCCACCTGGGAGGGGGGCACCTCCACGAAGAAGCCGTAGCTCTGCACGCCGCTGATCACCCCGGTGAGGGTCTGCCCCACCAGCGGTTCGGCCTGGCGGGCCTGGGCCATGGCCAGGGCGTCGTTGCGCAGCTCACTGACAAAGCGGGAACGGCCGTTGAGGCGGTGCAGCAGCGTGGCGTTGCGACCCTCCTCCAGGGGGGCCAGCTGAGCGGGGCTGAGCAGGGGCCAGTCGATCACGCCGTGGCTGCTGTCGCCGGCGATGTCCACCCGGGTTTTGTGGCGCACGGAGGGGCGGTCCTTGCCCTCGCCGAGCAGCAGCACCAGCAGGTGCTGGTTCCACAGGTCGGCGTAGTGCAGGGCGGGGCAGCACCAGGGGGCGAAGCCCACCGGTTCGCCCGCCACGGTGTTGGGGCCCGGCTCGGTGGCCAGGCTCACGGGCTTGAGGGGATCGCGCAGCTGCTGCTGCAGCACGCGGCTGCGGTCGCTGGCGGCGAAGGCGCTGGCCAGGTCCTGGGCGCTGGCGTTGCCGTCGGCGGCCAGCTCCAGGGGGATCTCCAGGGCGAGGGCGGCCTTGGCCACGTCGTTGAGGTCCTCCGCGTCGGGGGCGGGGTTGTGGGCGTAGAGGGCCGGCAGCTCCAGGGCGGCGCAGTGGCGCCCGAGGGCGCGGTGGGCGGTGAGCACCAGCTCCCGCAGCAGGCCAGCGCTGCTCTGGGCCGGATCCTGCAGCACCAGCCAGCCCTGGCGGGTTTCATCCGGTTCGGGGATCGCCAGGTCGCCCAGGCCGTCGATGGCGGGCATGGCGAGGTCGAGGTCGATTGAACCGGCCTGCAGGCGCCGTTGGCGCAGGGTCTGGGCCAGGGCGATCAAGCCCTCCAGCAGGGGCAGTTGCTCCTTGAGGGCCTTGAGGGCGGCGGGGGTGGTGCGGGCCTTCGGTTTGCGCTCCGCCAGGGCCTGCAGGGCCTTGGCATCGGCGGCGGCATCCACCTGCACCGTGCTGCGGCAGAAGCGGTAGTGCTGCAGCTCGCCCTCGGGGCTGAGCTCCAGCAGCACCGAGAGGGCGGCGGCGGCGGCGCCCGGCTTGAAGGCGGCGGCCTTGGTGAGCGCCGGGGTTAACAGGGGCAGCCAGCTGCTGCCGAGGCAGAGGCTTTCACCCTGGTCCCGCAGGAACAGATCCAGGGGGCTGCCGAAGCCGATGCGCTCGGCGATGGCGGGGGCGTGCACCCAGAGGCGATGGCCGGCCTCGCTGCTCTCCAGCGACACCGCCGGCAGCAGGGGCGCCTCGGCGCCGCTCCAGAGCTCGAGCGCCAGGGTGGGCAGGGCGGTGAGGTCGTCGCGCTCCTTGGTGTCCGGGCTCTTGAGGGTGGCTTTGGGGGCGGCCGGCTGCTCCCGCAGGCCGTGTTTGGTGAGCAGCAGATCCAGGTCTGCCTCCGGGCCGGCATTCACCGCCAGGCTGCGGGCCACGTGGCCCTGGGGCGCCAGCTGGCCCACCGGATAGCGGTCGACCCGCACCTCCACCACCGCCTCCTCGGCGGGCTGCAGGTATTGGCTGTCGCCGCTGGGCAATTCGATGCTGGTGAGCAGGCGATCGTCCAGGGGCACCGCCACCAGCCGCTCCTGCTGTTGCTCCACGTGGGCCAGCAGGCTGGTGGTGTGGCGCTCGAGGATGCATTGCACGCCCCCTTCGGGGGAGCGGCGGCGTCCGCCGTCGCGGGTGATGCGCACCAGCACCCGATCGCCATTCCAGGCGTGGTTGAGCTGGTTGTCGCGGATGTAGATGTCTTCGCCGCCGTCGTCGCGCAGGGCAAAGCAAAAGCCCTTGCTGCTGCAGCGCAGGCGCGCCTCAATCAGGCCCCCGTCCTCCACGCGGCTGATGCCCTGCTCGTCCTCCGCCAGCACCCCCGTTTTCACCAGGGCGCTGAGGGCGATGCGCAGGTGCTCCTTGTCGGCCTTGGCGCTGAGGCCGAGGGCTTTCTCCAGTTTGCTGACGCTCAGCGGCTCGGCTGCGGGCAGCTGGTCGATCAGGGCGGCGACCGTGAATTTCATGGCTTGCGGGAACGTGCCCAGGAACAGGGCTTGTCGGGCCGTTTGGCGGGATGGCTGGCGTCGGCCCAGGGGCGTCGGCGGTGGGTTCAACCAGGGGCTTCAACGGGTGGCGAACAGCTCCTGAAGACGGCCAACGCCTTCGGGATCCCTCGCGACCCCATCACCATAGCGAGCCGCTGCTCAGGGGGCTTCCGGACCGTCCGCGTTGGCGCCATCCGGCTCGGGGCGGGAGGCCTTGATCAACAGGCGGCTGCCGATCACCAGGAAGCCCACCGATGCGGCCAGCTGCAGCACATCCGGGCCGATCACCGAGGAGAGCGATCCCCCCGCCGCCGCCCCCAGCAGGCTGGCCAGCACCAGCGCCAGCGAACTGCCGGCGAACACGGCGCCGCTGCGGCTGGAGGTGCCACTGATGGTCACGATGGCCAGTTGGGTCTTGTCGCCCAGCTCCGCCAGGAACACGGTGGCGAAGGTGGAGGCCAGCAGGGGAAGGTCCATGGGTCAGGCCAGGGGGAACACGCTCACGGCGGCCTGACGGCCGAGCCACAGGCCCAGGCCCACCATCAAGATCCCGGCCAGCCGTTCCAGCTGTTGGGGGGGCAGCACCCGCGACAGCCAGCGCCCCAGCACCACCCCCACCAGGCTCGAGCTGATCAGGGCCAGCGACGCCCCGAAGAACACCAGCACCGGGCGGCCGGATTCCGCCGAGAGCAGCAGCGCCGCCAGCTGGGTTTTGTCCCCCAGTTCCGCCAAAAACACCGTGGTGAACGTGGTCAGAAACACCGCCCCAAAGGAGCCGGCGTCGGCCTGGCTGTCGGGGGTCGGTGGCGGTGGAGCAGCGGGCTGCGGTTCGGTCATCAGGCTTCTGACGGCGGCTGGCGGATGGCCTGCTCGAAACGCTTCATCACCATGCCACGACCGCCGTGCTCGCAGCGGATCTGCTGCCGGCAGCAGTCGATGGCAAAGCCATTGGCCTGCTCCGCCGGCACCGCAAACAGCGTCGCCAGGTTGTCGACCCGGCAGAAGCTGGGCCGCTGCTCATAGATGCGGCAGCTGCTGGAGCCGGTGTCGAAGTGGATGCACCAGCCGTCGGGGCCCACCATCGAGAGGTAGAGCTCCCGCTGCTCGGGGCTGAGGGCTTCGATCGCCTCATGGCGCTCGCCGGGGTCGAGGCGGCAGCAGGCCCCGCAGCCGCTGATGCAGCGCCAGTGCAGGGCCTCAGCCATGGCGCGGACCGGCCTGGCCGGTGGCCTCGGCCTGGGGCTGTGACAACCCGTCACAGGGCCGTGGGCCGGCGGGCTGCCGCCGTGGTGGCAGACCGTAAGGTGAGGCACGATTTGGGCCGTTGCTGCGCCGCTCTCCCATGGGAATCGACTTCCATCTGATCGCCAACTTCGCCGCCCTGTTCCTGATCACGGTGGCTGGCCCGGCGGTGATCTTCATCCTCTTCTACCGCCGCGGCGCCCTCTGATCGGCGGACCGCCTGGCCCCTCCGAGGGTCCAGATCCAAGCCCCCCATGCGAGCGCCGCTGCGCCGCATGGGGGGCTTTGTTGTGGTCTGAGCGTTTGCTAGGCCGCGAGTCCGAGGGCGGTGGCGGCGTCGGCCACCAGGGCCCGCAGGTAGGGGTGGTCGCCCCGGGGGTGATCCAGCAGCTGGGGCGTTCCCTCACCGCAGCGGGCCCGCAGCTCCTCGCCATCGGCGTTGCGGATCACCAGCTGATCGTTCTGGTGGCTCACCCAGTACCGGCGGTCGCGGCGGCACAACACCAGGCTGTTGCTGCCGCTGGGGCGCAGGTCCACCAGCTCGAGCTGCAGCCGCTCCTCCCCCTGCCAGCGGTTGAGGCGCAGGTGGAAGGCCACATCCAGCTCCTGGGGCAGGGTCCAGCTGCCGCTCCAGCGCCAGGCGATCGCCCGCAGGCGCACATCCCCCTGCCGCAGGGTGAGCTGCAGGTGGCCGCCCCGCAGCTGCCGTTGCTCCTCCACCCGGCAGCGGCTGCTCCAGAACAGGGGGGTGGGGTGGCCGATGCCGAAGGGCTCCAGCCGTTGCAGTTGGCCCCAGAACTGGCGGTCGAGGGCACTGAACGGCACCAGGGCCTCGGGGCGCACCGCCCGCTGGCTGGCCTCGCTGCTGAGCCAGGCCTGGGCGCGTTGGTTGAGGCGCTCATGCAGGGCCGCCACCCGCTCGGCCTTCACGGTGAAGCCGCCCGCGGCGGGGTGGCCGCCGTGGCGCTCCAGCAGATCGCTGCAGGCCTCCAGGGCCGCATCCACGGCAAACCCCTGGGGGGCCCGCACGGAGGCCCGCAGCCGGCCATCCCCCTCGGAGGCCAGCAGCGCCACCGGCAGGCCGAAATGGTCCACCAGCCGGGCGGCCACGATGCCGATCACCCCGTGGTGCCAATGGCCCTGGGCCAGCAGCAGAAATGGGCTGCGCTGCTGCCCATCGGCCTCCACCAGGGCGCGCGCCTCCGCTTCGATCGCATCGCAGAGCTCCCGCCGCTGGCGGTTGAGCTGGTCGCAGGCGTGGGCCAGCTCCAGGGCCCGCTCGGTGTCGTCGGTGGTGAGCAGGTCCACCACCAGCTGCGGATCCCCCAGGCGGCCCACGGCGTTGATGCGGGGGGCGATCTGGAATCCCACGGTGCCCGCGTCCACCGGCGCCCCATCCAGCCCCGCCAGTTGCTGCAGCGCCTGCAGGCCCGGTAGGGGGCTGCCCTTGAGCTGCGGCAGCCCATCCAGCAGCCAGCGGCGGTTGACCCCCTGCAGGGGGGCCATGTCGGCGATCGTGCCGATGCAGAACAGGTCGAGCGCCATGGCCAGGGCGCGCTTGGAGCGCTGCTTCTGGGCCAGCGCCCGCGCCAGCACGTAGGCCAGCCCCACCCCCGCCAGGCCCCGGTAAGGCGAGTCCTCCGGGGTGGTGGCGGGGTGCAGCAGGGCCAGCAGGGGCGGCCGCTGCGGCGGCAGGGTGTGGTGGTCGGTCACGATCACCTCCACCCCCAGCTGCTGGGCCCGCTCCAGGGCGGCGTGGGCGGCGATGCCGTTGTCCACGGTCACCAGCAGGGCGATGCCCTCGCCCGCCAGGCGCTCCACCATGGCGGCGTTGAGGCCGTAGCCGTCGTCGAGGCGGCTGGGGATCGCGGCGGTGGGCCGCGCCCCCAGGTGCCCCAGCACCCCCACCAGCAGGGCGGTGCTGGTCATGCCATCGGCGTCGTAGTCGCCGCAGATCGCCAGCGATTCCCCCTGGCGGCAGGCCCGCCGAAGCCGCTCCACGGCCACGCCCAGGTCGGGGAAATGGGCGGCGGGATCCGGTGCGGCGGGGGGATCCAGCAGCGCCTGCACCGACGCCACGCTGGTGTAACCGCGGCGCTGCAACAGGGCCTGCAGGGCCTGCGGCAGCCCCAGTGGCGCCAGCGGTTCGCCGGGGGCCAGGGGCGGCGGCAGTTGCCAGTTGCTGGCTGTGGGCGGCTGCCGAGGGTCGGCTGTGGGCGGATGCCGAGGCTCGGCGGTGGGCCGTTGCTCAGGGGGCGGGGGGAGCAACGGGACACGGCCAGAGCACCCCATTGTGGGGGTCGCGCCGCGGCCGTCCAGCCCTAATTTGCAGGGCGTTTCCCCTTGCGGAGCCCCGGGATGTCCCCACCGCCGGCGGCCCTGCTCTGGGATGTGGACGGCACCCTGGCGGAAACCGAACTGCTGGGTCACCGCCGCGCCTTCAACCGCGCCTTTGCCGAGGCGGGTCTGCCCTGGCGCTGGGATCCCCCCACTTACCTGCAGCTGCTGGCCATCAGCGGCGGCCGCGAACGGCTGCGCCATTTCCTCACCGACGCCCGCGGCCAGCCCCCCGCTGAGGCGGAGGTGGAGGCCCTGCAGGCCAGCAAAACCCGCCACTACACCGCCCTGGTGGCCGCCGGTGAGCTGGTCCTGCGCCCGGGGGTGCGGCGCCTGATGGCGGAGGTCGCCGCCGCCGGGTTGCCCCAGGCGATCGTGACCACCAGCGGCCGGGCTGCGGTGCAGGCCCTGTTGGATGGGCAGTTGCCGCAGCATGCCCAATGGCTGCCCCTGTGGATCTGCGGCGAGGATGTGGCACGCAAGAAACCCCACCCGCAGGCCTACCAACTGGCCCTGCAGCGGTTGGGCTGTTGCGCCGCCACCGCCCTGGCCATTGAGGATTCCGCCAATGGCGTTGCCGCCGCCAGCGCCGCCGGCCTGCCGGTGCTGGTGACCCGCAGTGCCTCCAGCGCCGCCGAGCCGGCTGAGGCCTTTGCCGCCGCCGCCGCCGAACTGGATGGCCTGGGGGATGCGGAGGCACCGGTGCGGGTGCGGCGGGGCCCCGCTTGCCCGGGCGGCCGGGTCACGCTCTCCTATCTGCAGCACCTGCTCTCCGCCCGATGACGCCGCCGCCGCTGCAGGCCACCCGCTTTGAACGGTTGCTGCGGCAGCTGCTGGATGGGGTGTTTGGTGGCCTGCGCGGCAGTTGGCGGCGCCGCAGCCTGGTGGTGCTGGCGCTGTTGGTGGGCTTTTACCTGGGGCAGAACGTCACCTCCCTGTGGCTCACGCAGGTCGGCAAGCGGCCGGTGGCGGTGTTGGGGCTGGTGCTGTTGATTGAGCTGGTGGTGCGGCTGCGCTCGCGCTGGCTGGCGCGTCAGCCGGTGGGTGCGGTGCCGCTGCCCTGGCTGGTGGCGGACAACCTGCGCATGGGCGTGGTGTACGCGGTGGTGCTGGAGGGCTTCAAGCTCGGTTCATGAGCCTCGAAGCCCTGCTGCTGGCCCACTGCCGTGGGCAGCTGGCGGCGGGCCAGCGGGCCGTGATCGGGCTCAACGGGCCGGTGGGGGCCGGCAAAACCAGCCTCTGCCGCGGGTTGCAGCAGCGTTTTGCCGCCGCCGGGATCCGCCTGGCGGTGGCCTCGATCGACGACGCCTACCTGCCGCTGGCGGAGCGGCAACGGGCGATGGCGGGCAACCCCTTCGGCGTGGGGAGGGTGCCCCCCGGCAGCCATGACCCCGAAGCCCTGGCGGCGCCGATCCGGGCCTGGCGCGCCGCCGCTGAGGCCACGCTCAGCCTGCCCCGGTTCGACAAAACCCTGCAGGGGGGCCAGGGGGACCGCACCACCCCCTGGAGCGGGCCGGCCGATGCCCTGCTGCTGGAGGGTTGGTTGCTGGGCTGCCGGCCGCTGCCGCCACCGCTGCTGGCGCAGCAGCTGCAGGATCCCGGCGGTCCGCTGGCGGGCTGGCGCCCGGCGCAGCGGGCCTGGCTGCAGCGCTGCAATGGGGCCCTGGGGGCCTATGGCCCCCTGTGGGATCTGCTCGACCAGTTGGTGGTGCTGTGGCCGCAGGATTGGCTGCTGCCGCGGCGCTGGCGCTTCCAGGCCGAGGCACGGCAGCGGCGCCGCGGGGGGGCCTGGCTCAACCCGGCGCAGCTGCAGGCCCTTGTGGAGGCCAGCCTGCTGTCGCTTCCACCTGAGCTTTACCAACGGCCGCTGCTGCCACGGGCGACGTGGGTGCGGCTCCTGGATGGACGCCGGCGGGTGGTCTGGGAGGGCAGCGGCGCGGCTGCCCCTCCAGGGTTGGTGCCTGGGGACGAACGGGGAGGCGATCAGGCCTCGTCGCCGTCCTCATCCGCCACGGGGTAAACGAAGCCCTGGGCGCGGCCGCTCAACACGGCCTTGCCGATCGAGAGGGCCTTGCGGGCGGCCACGGCGGCCTTGCCCTTCCAGGTGGCATGGCGCTGGTTCCGCTTGCCTTTCGAGGTTTTCTTCTTGGGAACAGCCATCCCGCTCGCCTTCAGCCAAACCAAGATCTTCCTTGGCCAACTGGCCTTTCGTCAAATCGCTAAGCTCCAGCCAACGGCAGGGCCCAGTGAGCAGCGGCGTTTCCAGCGGGCAGTCCACGCCGGAGCAGGGGACCCAGCCGGCGGCACCGGCCCGGCTCGACCTGTTCCGCGACCTGGGCCTCAGCCGCACGCCCCAGCCCAGTTACAGCCAGCTGCTGCAGCAACTGCGCCAGGGGAAGGTGAAGGAGCTGGTGCTCTCCCCCGCCCAACGCCAGGTGGGGGTCACCTACGCCGATGGCTCCCGGGTGCAGGTGCCGGTGTTCAGCAACGACCAGGTGCTGCTGCGCACGGCCCAGGCGGCGCGGGTGCCGCTCACGGTGCGGGATGACCGGCAGGACCAGGCCACCGCGAGCCTGGTGGCCAACGGCCTGCTGCTGCTGTTGCTGTT
This sequence comes from Synechococcaceae bacterium WBB_10_009, assembly GCA_010030955.1. Taxonomy (GTDB): domain Bacteria; phylum Cyanobacteriota; class Cyanobacteriia; order PCC-6307; family Cyanobiaceae; genus Vulcanococcus. The sequence goes on from RHBP01000022.1 coordinate 8,369, forward strand.
TGGGGGGCTGGCGCTGCTGATCCGCCGCTCCAGCCAGGTGGCCAACCGCACCCTTGGGTTCGGGCGCAGCAAGGCCCGCATGGTGCAGCCCGAAGCGGCGGTGGCGGTGCGCTTTGAGGATGTGGCCGGCATCGCCGAGGCCAAGGAGGAGCTGCAGGAGGTGGTGACCTTCCTCAAGCAGCCGGAGCGGTTCACGGCCGTGGGGGCCAAGATCCCCAAAGGGGTGCTGCTGGTGGGCCCGCCGGGCACCGGCAAAACCCTGTTGGCCAAGGCGATCGCCGGCGAAGCGGGGGTGCCGTTCTTCTCGATGGCGGCCTCCGAATTCGTGGAGCTGTTCGTGGGGGTGGGGGCCAGCCGGGTGCGGGACCTGTTCCGCCAGGCCAAGGAGAAGGCCCCCTGCATCGTGTTCATCGACGAGATCGATGCGGTGGGGCGCCAGCGCGGCGCCGGCATCGGCGGTGGCAACGACGAACGGGAGCAGACCCTCAACCAGCTGCTCACGGAGATGGATGGCTTTGCCGAGAACTCCGGCGTGATCCTGCTGGCGGCCACCAACCGGCCGGATGTGCTCGACACGGCCCTGATGCGCCCGGGCCGCTTCGACCGCCGCATCACCGTGGACCTGCCGGACCGCCGCGGCCGCGAGGCGATCCTGGCGGTGCATGCCCGCAGCCGCCCCCTGGATCCGGAGGTGTGCCTGGCGGATTGGGCCAGCCGCACCCCCGGCTTCTCCGGCGCCGACCTCTCCAACCTGCTCAATGAAGCGGCGATCCTCACCGCCCGCCGCGACCGCAGCAGCATCGATGGGGCCGCCCTCAACGATGCCCTCGAGCGGATCACCATGGGGCTCACGGCGGCCCCCCTGCAGGACAGCGCCAAGAAGCGGCTGATCGCCTACCACGAAATCGGCCACGCCCTGATCACCACCCTGCTGCCGGCGGCCGACCAGCTCGACAAGGTGACCTTGCTGCCCCGGGCCGGTGGGGTGGGGGGCTTTGCCCGCACCATGCCCGATGAGGAGGTGCTCGATTCCGGCCTGATCAGCAAGGCCTACCTGCAGGCCCGCATGGTGGTGGCCATGGGGGGGCGTGCGGCGGAGCTGGTGGTGTTCGGCCCCAGCGAGATCACCCAGGGCGCCTCCGGCGACCTCGAACTGGTGAGCCGCATCGGCCGCGAGATGGTAACCCGCTACGGCTTTTCGCCCCTGGGGCCCCAGGCCTTCGAGGCCGAGGGGGCGGAGGTGTTCCTGGGGCGTGATTGGCTGCGCGCCGACCCCGCCTACTCCCAGGAAACGGGCAACCGCATCGATGCCCAGGTGCAACAGCTGGCCCGCAACGCCCTCAACCAGGCCGTGGCGCTGCTCACCCCGCGGCGGCCCTTGATCGACGCCCTGGTGGAGGCGTTGATCGAGCAGGAAACCATCGAGGGGGCCGCCTTCAGGGCCATCGTGGAGCGCTACGACCACCAGCCCCTGGCGTCAGCCAAGGCCGCACCGGCCTCAGCTGAACCGGATGTCGAGGCTGCGCAGGTAGGTCTTTAGGCCGGCGTCCTGAATCGGCAGCAACCAGGCGGGGGCGTCGCTCCCGTTGACGTGGGCGTGCCAGTGCCCCGGTGGGGTGATGAAGGCGCCGCCGGCTTGCCAGTCGACGCGCTGCGGATTGCGGATGCTGCCGTCGTCGTTGAGGTCGGTGCCCACCAGGGTGTAGACGCCGCGCCGGGCTGGCAATCGATGATCAGATCGAGGGCCACCGACTGGTGCCGGTGCGGTGCCTGGGTGGCGCCGGCGGGCACCAGGCCGAACATGGCCCAGAGCACGTGGGTCACCGTGCGGGTGCTGGGCAGGTCGCGGTTGGCCAGCAGCAGGCTGAGGCGGTTGCTGCGCTCGCTGCCGGGGGCGGCCGCAAGGGCCTCGAGCTCCTGGCGCAACCAGGCGCCGCCGTAGTGGGTGGCGTCAAAGCGCGGCTGGCTGGGGCTCACCCCGAGGTAGCTCAGCAGCGGCGCGTCGTGCACCCAATAGAGCACGCTGGTGCTGTCGGCCTGCAGCAGCGGCGCGGCCCCCGCCGGCAGCACGAACAGGTCGCCGGCGCTCCAGGCGATGTCGCAGGCGGGGCTGTTGCCCTCGGCGCTGCGCCGGCAGCTGCCGTGGCCGCTCAGCACATAAAACAGCGAGCTGGTGGCCTGGGCCGCCGCCTTCACGCCCTCATGGGCCTGGATGCGAATGAAATGGGCCGCCAACCCCGGGCTGGTGGCGGGGCCCGCCGTGCCCAGCCGTTGGCTGAGGTCGAGGGGAACGATGGCGCTGGGCCCCGTGGCGTGCAGCTCCGGCCCCCAGCTGCAGTAGGGGATCGGGTCGGTGAGGCCGGGCCGCACCGGGTTGGCTGCCGCGCGGTAGTCGTACAGCAGGGCTTTGCCGGTGGCGTTTGCGGCCGTGCCGGCGGCGTTCCCGTTGGCGGTGGTGATGGCGGTGGTGATGGCGTGCTCCGGGGTCTGGGTCATCGCATCACGAACGGGGGGGTGCGGCGGAGGTTGGGCTCGCTGCTGCCATTGAGCCCGAAGCCTCCGTTTGGAACTGCAGGCTTTGCAACCAATTGGTCAACACAGGCCGGATCTCAACCGCCGGCCACGGCGGGCACGATGCTCACCTCGTCGCCGTCGCTGAGGGCGGTGGCCTGGTTGTCGAGGAAGCGGATGTCTTCGCTGTTCACGTACACGTTGAGGAAGCGGCGCAGCTTGCCGGCCTCATCGCACAGGCGCCCCTTGAGGCCCGGGTAGCGCCCATCGAGGGCATCGATCAGGGCATCCACGCTGCTGGCCTCCAGGCTGACGCTGGCCTCGTCGTTGGTGAACTTCTGCAGGGGGGTGGGGATCAGAACCTGAACGGCCATGGTCAGAGGAGGGGCTGGGCGAGAGGGCTACAGGGTGCGCTGGGGCTCAGGCGTTGGCCTGGGCCCGCTGCCAGGCGGCGTTGAAGCTGTCGAGTTGGGCTTCGATCGTGTAGGGCTGGCCGATGGCATCCGCCACGGCCTCGGTGGTCTTGAGGCCGTTGCCGGTGATGTAGGCCACGGTGCGCTCCTCGGGGTTGATCTTGCCCTGCTCCACCAGCTTCTTGAGCACGGCGATCGTGGTGCCGCCGGCGGTTTCGGTGAACACGCCTTCGGTTTCCGCCAGCAGCTTGATGCCCTCCACGATCTCCGTGTCGTTCACCGCGGCGATCGTGCCGCCGGTGCGGTTGGCGATGTCGATGGCGTAGGGGCCATCGGCGGGGTTGCCGATGGCGATCGACTTGGCAATGGTGTTGGGCTTCACCGGGGTGATGAAGTCACGCCCTTCGGCGAAGGCCTGGGCGATGGGGCTGCAACCCTCGGCTTGCGCACCGCTGAAGCGCACGGCCTTCTCCTCCACCAGGCCGCACTTGATGAACTCGTCGAAGCCCTTGCGGATCTTGGTGAACAGGGAGCCGGAGGCCAGGGGCGCCACGATGTGGTCGGGCAGGTCCCAGCCCAGCTGCTCGATCACCTCGTAGCCGAGGGTCTTGGAGCCCTCGGAGTAGTAGGGGCGCAGATTGATGTTCACGAAGCCCCAGCCGTAGGTGTTGGCCACCTCCGAACACAGGCGGTTCACCTGGTCGTAGTTGCCCTTCACCGCCATCAGGGTGGGGTTGTAGATCAGGGTGCCGAGCACCTTGCCCAGCTCCAGATCGCTGGGGATGAACACGCAGCACTCCAGGCCGGCGTGGGCGGCGATGGCGGCGGTGGAGTTGGCCAGGTTGCCGGTGGAGGCGCAGCTCACCGTTTTGAAGCCGAGCTCGCGGGCGCGGGTCAGGGCCACCGACACCACCCGGTCCTTGAAGGACAGGGTGGGCATGTTGACGCCGTCGTTTTTGATGTAGAGGCTCTTGAGCCCCAGGCGTTGGGCCAGGTTGTTGGCCTTCAGGAGTGGGGTGAAGCCGGTGCCCACATCGATCGGGTCGCCGGCGATGGGCAGAAATTCGCGGTAGCGCCAGATCGAGGCGGGGCCGGCCTCGATCGTGGCGCGGCTAACGCGGGCCTTGATGGCCTCGTAGTCGTAGACCACCTCCAGCGGGCCGAAGCAGACGTCTTCGCAGACGTGGCGCGCACCGGCTTCGTAGGGCTGGCCGCACTCCTTGCAGCGCAGGCCCGTGAAGGTGGGCCCGGCGGTGGAGCGGGAGAGGGTCGCCGTCACGATCGCACCCAGGACAGTCGCTGGACGCTAGCAGCGCCGGCCGTGGCCCCGAATTAAAGCCGACCTCGAGGGTCGGGTATGGCCGCGTGCTGGGCCGCCGGCCGCGGGCGGGGTGGTCGCTGCGGGCCGACTTGACCTGCCGGCCTGGGTTCCTAGCCTCCGCAGGTGATCGGATTCCCCTTTGCAGCCCCCCGCTGAACGCCTGACCCGCCCCTTGCGCTGGCTGGCCTGGTTGGGGCTGTTGTCGGCGGTGGTGCTGGTGGTGCTGGTGTTGCCGCGGCTGGTGATCGAAAGCCAGTGGTTTGGCCAGTTCGGCGCCGAGTCGGTGATCCTGCGGCGCTGGTTGTTGCAGCTGCTGGGCTTCGGCCTGGTGTTTGGGCTGGGGGTGCCGCTGCAGCTGCAGCAGCTGCGGCGCTGTTGGCGCCTGCGCCAGGGCGCCGCCCGCAAGCAGCTGCCGGCGGCGCCCCTGCTGCGGCTGCGGCCGCTGGCGCTGGTGCTGGTGCTGGCGGCCCTGCTGCTGCTGTTGGCCGGCGGCCTCACCTACCTGCTGGTGCAGGCCCGCGACCTGATCGTGGCCCCCTTCAGCGGCGAGGTGATCACCGGCATTCCGGTGTTCGCCGACCTGCCCCCCTGGCTGTTCCTCGGCCTGGCCCTGGCCCTGTTGCCGCTGCTGCTCTGGGCCCCCTACACAAGCCTGCGCATCATCCTGGCGGCGGCCCTGGTGGCCAGCGGCACCGCCGTGGCGCGGGGCTGGAGCCTGTGGCTGCCCGCCCTGCTGGCGGTGCCCTTCGGGGAGGCCGATCCGCTCACCGGTTTTGATCTGAGCTTCACGGTGCTGCGGCTGCCGGCCCTGCACCTGCTGGTGAGCGTGGTGTTGGCCCAGGGGATGGTGGGCCTGGCGGGCTGCCTCTGGCTCACCCTCAGCGAGGGCACCAGCCTCAGCGACCTGCGCTTCGGCGGCCTCAGCCGCGATCAGCAGCGCGTGCTGCAGCCGCAACTGGCGGTGTTGGCGCTGATGGCGGCCCTGAGCAACGCCCTGGCCCCCTTCGACCTGATGGTGCAGGGCAGCGGTGTGGCCGCCGGCGCCGGCTTCGTTGATCTGCATGTGCGCCTGCCGCTGCGGTTGGCCCTGGCCCTGCTGCTGGCCCTCACCGGCCTGGGGTTGCTGGTGCCCACCCCCCGCAGCTGGTTGCGGCGCGTGGCCCTGATCCCGCTGGTGTCCACCGCGGTGTTGGTGCCGCTCATGGAATGGGTGGTGGCCCCGGTGGTGCAGCGCATCTGGGTGCAGCCCCGGGAGCTGGAGCTGGAGACCCCCTACCTGCGCCGCAGCATTGCCGCCACCCGCCGTGGTTTTGGCCTGGAGGCGGTGCGGGATCTGGTGCTGCAGCCGCGGCAGGCCCTCAACGCCGCCGACCTGCGGGCGGCGCCGGGCACCCTGGCCAACGTGCGCCTGTGGGACAGCATCCCCCTGCTGGAGGCCAACCGCCAGCTGCAGCAGCTGCGCCTCTACTACCGCTTCACCTCGGCGGCGGTGGACCGCTATTCGCTCAACGGCGACCCCCAACGCCAGGGCTCCCAGCAGGTGCTGATCTCGGCCCGCGAGCTCGACAGCTCCGCCCTGGCCCAGGGGGCCCGCACCTGGTTGAACCGCCACCTGGTGTTCACCCATGGCTACGGCTTCACGGTGTCGACGGTGAACACCGCCGGCCCCGACGGCCTGCCCCTCTACTTCGTGAAGGACCTGGGCCGCGGCCAGCAGGTGCAGGGCATTCCGCAGCTGGGCATCAGCGCCGAGCAGGCCCGGCGCGCCCTGCCGGTGGGTCAGCCGCGCCTCTACTACGCCTCGGCCCCCTCCCCCTACGCCATCGCCCCCACGCAGGTGCGCGAGTTCGACTACCCCGAGGGGGAGTTGAACGTGTATTCCCACTACGACGGCGGCTCCGGGGTGCCGATCCATGGCCCCCTGGATCGGCTGATGGCCGCCGCCTACCTGCCGGAGCCGCGCTTGCTGTTCACCGGCTCGCTCACTCCCGCCTCACGGCTGCTGATCCGCCGCCAGGTGAACCAACGGCTGGCGGCCCTGGCCCCTTTTCTGCGCTTTGAAAGCAAGCCCTACTTGGTGACGGCGCGGGTGCGCAACAGCCCCGGCTTCCGGCCGCAGCACCACCAGTATTGGCTGCTGGATGGCTTCACGGTGAGCCGCAGTTACCCCTACTCCGACCCCAACCCCGCCGGCATCCGCTACTACCGCAACCCCGTGAAGGCGGTGGTGGATGCCTACAACGGCCAGGTGTGGCTCTACGTGAGCGATCCCACCGACCCGCTGCTGCGCACCTGGCGCCGCGCCTTCCCGGAGCTGTTCCGCCCCCTGGCGGCGATGCCGCCGGAGCTGCTGGCCCACATCCAGGTGCCCCAGAGCCAGTTCCAGGTGCAGGCGGAGCGGCTGCTGCGCTACCACGTCACCAACGTGCGCACCTTCTACAACGGTGACGACGTCTGGGCGATCCCCCAGGAGATCTACGGCAGCGCCACCACCGCCGTGCGCCCGTACCACGTGACCGTGCAGCTGCCGGGCCAGCGCCGGCCGGAGTTTGTGCTGCTGCTGCCGTTCACCCCCCTGCGCCGCCCCAACATGGTGGGTTGGTTGGCGGCGCGAAACGATCCGCCCCACTACGGGGAGCTGTTCCTGGTGCGCTTCCCGCAGCAGCGGCTGCTGCTGGGGCCCCAGCAGATCTCGGCCCTGATCGAGCAGGACCCGGCCATCAGCTACCAATTCGGCCTCTGGAACCGCGAAGGCTCCCGCCTGGTGCGGGGCAACCTGCTGGTGCTGCCGGTGGGCCAGGGGCTGCTCTACGTGGAGCCCATCTACCTGCAGAGCACCAGCAACGCCCTGCCCACCCTGGTGCGGGTGGTGGTCACCGACGGCCGCCGCTTCGTGATGGAGCGCAGCCTCCAGGATGCCCTGCGCAAGCTGGTGGCGGGGTGACACAAAAAAAGGGGCCCGAAGGCCCCTGGGGAGTGTGGCTTGCCTGGGATCAGGCGGCCGGTTGCCTCAGGCGGCAACGGCGGTCTTGGGGTCGAGGGCGCCTTTGGCGTACAGGGCGGCGTAGTAGTTGATGTCGCGCTGCTTGATCTTGCTGGCGTTGCCGGCACACCAGAACTGCTGGTAGCGGTCGAGGCACACCTGCTTCATGTAGGCCCGGGCGGGCTTGTTGAAGTGGCGGGGGTCGAAGTTGCCAGGATCCTTCGCGGCGGCCTCACGGATGGCGGCGGTGAAGGCCAGGCGGTTGTCGGTGTCGATGTTCACCTTGCGCACGCCGTTGCGGATGCCCTCCTGGATCTCCTCCACGGGCACGCCG
>RHBP01000211.1 GCA_010030955.1 Synechococcaceae bacterium WBB_10_009
CGTGCCATGGAACCGGTCCTGAGCCCGTAGGCACGGGCCACGGCCGCGCGCAGCTCCTGGACCGTCCATTGCGAGCGGGCCAGATCGAGCTTGAGTCGGCGGTTGGTGATCTGGCCGCTGGTCACAAACTGCTCCAGGGCGGCACGGTCATCGAGGCCTGCGGCAAGAACGCGCGGCTGGAGCAGCAGGGGCAACAGCATGGCCCCAAGCGGCAACCAGCCCCGCAGCACCCGACGCACCACCCCTGCCACCGGCTCAACCAGCTTCAAAGTGCCAAGTTAAGGGGCCAGGTTGCTGCAGCCGAAAGGCTTCACCCACCGCGGCCCAACGCCAGCCCGGCAGGGCGCCCTCCAACGGCCTGACCACGCGATCGGTCGCCACATGGTGCAGGCTGCCGCTCGCGTGATCCAGCCACCAGAGCGGCAGTTCTCGGGCCAGGGAACTGTGGCGCGCCTTGATCACGGCCTCCTTGACCAGCCAACTGCGCAACACGGCCGTGCGCAGGGGCTCACCCTCGAGATCCACAAGCTGGCGTTGCTCAGGATCAGGGTAGAAGCGCTGCATCAGGGCGCGGGCTGCCAAGCGGCGATCGTCCGACTCCAGGTCCACCCCGACCGGGTGCGACGACCAGGCGATCAGCAGCGCCCCGGCGGCATGGCTCAGACTCACCCAGCCCAGGCCTGGGGGCAGCCTCGGCGGCAGTCCAGGCGGACTGTGCAACGGCAGCTGCCGCGGCTGCTGGCCCAGCAGCGGAGCCACCAGCTGGCGCAGGGCAGCCCGGCTGCGCCAGTACTGCTGGCGGCGCGCCGGGGGCAGCGCCTCACCCCAGCGCTGTTCACCGTCGGTGCTGCCGAGCTGGGGCCCCGGGCCCGGCGGCACGAACCACAGCTGCGACTTGGGCTGCACGGCGTTCGCGCCCATGGCGCCCCTAGGCTCTCGCCATTGTTGCTTCCGCCCCACCATGGCCCTGCAGGCCGGCGATGCCGCACCCGATTTCAGCCTCAACGACCAGAACGGTCAGCCCGTGAGCCTGAGTCAGTTCAAGGGCCAGCGGGTGGTCATCTACTTCTACCCGAAGGACGACACGCCGGGCTGCACCAAGGAGGCCTGCAACTTCCGGGATCAGTGGAGCGTGTTTGCCGCGCACCAGATCGTGGTGCTGGGCATCAGCAAGGACGGCGCCACCAGCCACGGCAAGTTCATCGCCAAGTACGACCTGCCGTTCACCCTGCTCACGGATCCCGAACCCTGTGCCGTGGCCACCGCCTACGACAGCTACGGCCTCAAGAAGTTCATGGGTAAGGAGTACATGGGCATGATGCGGCACACCTTCGTGGTGGATCCCGAAGGCCGTATCGAAAAGGCCTACACCAAGGTCAAGGCCGAGACCATGGCCGACGAGATCCTGGATGACCTGGGCCTCAGCTGAGCGCCGCAGCCCTGGCCAGGCCATCAAGGCAAAGCCCCGGCGCCAGCTGCCAGTCTGCCCCTTCGTGGCCGCTGGCGACCAGCAGCTTGTGCAGCGCTTCGGCATCACCGCCGGTAAGCCACAGCTGCAGGTCGGGCTGGCGCCGCCTCAGCTGGCCGGCAGCGCGCTGCAGCGCTCCGGTCAGGCCCTCGAGAATGCCAGCGACCATGGCGGTTGCCGTGTCGTGGGGCCAGTCGCCGGAAAGCTCAGATGCGCCAAGCTCAGATGCGCCCAGAGCTGAGCGCTGCACCGCAGGCAGCTGCGCCGTGGCCCGATGCAACGCCTGCAGCTGCAGGGCGGCACCGGCCTGCAGGCGCCCACCACAGAAGCGGCCCTGGGCGTCGACCCAGGTGAAACTCAGGGCGGTGCCGGCATCAGCCACCAACACGGGCCGCTGGCAGCGCTGCCAGGCTTCATAGCCCCCCAGGGCCCGATCGACGCCCAGCCAGGGGGGCAGGTGTTGCAGGGGAATGTGGGACAGCTCCAGACGCCCTGCCGGCGGCAACCCAGGGGGCACGGGCCCCACCGCCGCCCAACCGCTGGGCAGCGGTGGCAGCACCGTGGCCGCGGCCTCACTCCAGTAGCGACGGCCCTGACCCTGGCCATCCTCGGCCCAGTGCCAGCGGCTGTTCCCGATCAACAGCCAGCGGGACGCCCCGCCTGCCACCTCAGATGCCCTCGCCCATGAGCCCTGGCAGGTGAATGCCGCACTCCTGCTTGAGCCCGCCGAAGCGGGTGGCCCGACCGCTGATGCCACCGTCGTCGGGGCCGCTGGAGTGCCAGTCACCAACGGTCGAATAGCCCTGCTCGAACAGGGGATGCTGGGGCAGCGCATGGTCCTGCATGTAGTAGTAGACATCGCGCTTGCTCCAGCTCAGCAGAGGCCGCAGCGACCACAGCCCCCGAACCGGATCCAGGGTCTGCATGGCGCGA
>RHBP01000212.1 GCA_010030955.1 Synechococcaceae bacterium WBB_10_009
GGAGCTGCCGGCGGGCCTGGAGCCTGACGCCGACGCCACCGGCAGCCTGTTGGCGGCCACCGATGCGCGCCTCAGCCGCCTGGAGGAGCTGCTCAGCGGCGGCGGCCAGCACCTGCAGCTGGTGCCTGAGCCCGAGCCCGAGCCGGTGGCCTCCACCTTGGAGGAGGGGGAGGATGCCGGCTTCGATGAGCCGGAACTGGCGTTGCACCCCTTCCCTGAGGAGGAGGGGGAGCAACCGTTCATGGATGAGCTGAGCGCCTGAGGCTCAGCCGGCGGAGCCGGTGCCGAGCATGGCGCCGGCGGTGGTGAGCAGCACCCGCAGCACCTCCAGGCCACCAATTGCGGCCAGGGCCAGCCAGATGGTTTGCGCGAGTTTGGGGGGCTGACCGCCCACCCAGGCGGGAGACAGCTGGCCGCCGCTGAACTGAGCGCCGCCACCGCTGTAGGGGTTGGCGGGGGCCCGACGGGCTGACGCCTCGCGCCAGTAGGCGTTGTAGCGGGGGGCCTTCTGGTTGAAGGGCAGTTGGCTGCGGGCGTGGCCGGCCAGCACCCGGGAGCGCTGGTAGGGCACCGTGTCGAGCCCGAAGTTCTCGAGGTATTCCGCGGAGTTGAGCAGCACATCCACCAGGCCCTCAAGGCCTTGATTGGCGATCACGATCGACCAGGCGATGCGCTCCTGGTCGCCATGCACCTCGCGGCCCAGCACCCGGCCCACGATTTGCTCCACCACGCGGTAGTTGCTGTTGCAGCGGTAGAAGCCCTCACGAAACTTGCGCGAGAGCAGCAGGCCGCGGATGAAATCGCGGGTGCTGATGTCGCCGTTGCGGAGTTGCATCTCCAGCATGGGCTCGCGGTCCACCTTGAAGGCGTGGAAAAAGATCTGGCGGTAGGCGCTCTCGATCTGCTCCTCCACGTTCACGTGGGTGCGGGGAGCTTCATCACCACCAATGGCGAAATTGTTCACCCGGGCGTTCTGGGTGATCGGCTTGGTGGCCAGCAGCGGCAGGGCCATGGCGAGGACAAGAAATCGCCGCTGACCTTACGGACCGCCGCGGCCCCAGCGCACACAGAGCTTCACCACGGACTTCATGCTCCGCAACATGGCCATTAGGCCGTGAGCCAGTGGGCCGGCAGCTCCTGGCTGTAATCGGCGGTGCGCTCAAAGGCAAACGGCCCCGCCAGCGAGCCCCACAGCTGCTCATGGGTGGTGGGGTCGTGGCCGCGGTCGATGGTGCGCATGCCGCTGGCGCTGAGCTCGAAGCTGCTCACCAGATAAGACGTAGCCCCCTTGCGCTCCACCAAACAGCGGCAGCCGGGCTCCACCTCGCCGCTGAAGCCGGTGGGCGTCTCGCGCACCACATAGGCACAGCCCTCGAGGGGGCGGAGATCGGCGGCGCTGATCAGGTTGCGCTTGCTGGCATCATCCACGGCGCCCCAGAAGCGTTGATCGTCGTGGAGGGCTTGGTTGTGGATGATCAACCCCTCGCGCTGCTGCTCCGCCCGCAGCACCCGAATCCGATAGGGCGCCGCCGGGTTAATCGCATACGACTGCTCCAGCAGCAGCGACCCCGGCTGCAGCTGGGGCAGCGGCCGGAACGTCACCAGGATGTGGGCGTAGAGCGGCGGATTCTCGAAAGCCTGGTGCTGGTTGCTGAAACCAGCGCTGAGCAAACCCAGCAGGCGGGCGAGGGGCGTGGACATCGCCGACAACGGATGTGGCCGGATCCTATGGGCTGCCGTTCAGGGGCCGAGCAGGCGGATGCGGAAGTCGGCCACCTGCTCGGCCATGGCCGGATGGCTCAGGGCAAAGGGGTGGTCGGCGCAGGCCTCCATGGCCCGCCGCTTGCGCTCCCCCGGGGCGCCAACGCCGGTGGAACCGTCGGAGGGGGCCAGCCGCTGCCAGGCGGAATCGAACACCATCGCGTAACTGTCGGGGTTGTCGAACAGCTGGCCCGGCTTGTCCGGAATCGGCAGGGGCATCGCGCAGGGGGGGTGCAGCCGAAGGCTGCGTGCAATGCCAGGACCCAGATTTGAACTGGGGACACGGCGATTTTCAGTCGCCTGCTCTACCAACTGAGCTATCCCGGCCCGTCGCCTCAGCGACCCGGGGATCTTAGATCACAGCCTGCGGCGGGCCGGGGTGCGGGCCAGGCTCAACAGCCCTTGCACCGCATGGCCGCTGGCCTGCAGCGCAGCGGCGGCAGCCACCGCCGTGGCCCCCGTGGTGAGGATGTCATCCACCAGCCAGATGGGCGGTCGCCGGGGGGTGGCGGCCGGCGCCGTGAAGGCCCCGCGCTGGTTGCGCTGCCGCAGGTCGCGCCCCAGGTGG
>RHBP01000213.1 GCA_010030955.1 Synechococcaceae bacterium WBB_10_009
CTCCTCCAGCAGCCGGTTGCAGATGGTCATCGAGTCGAGCCCGGTGCTGCTGACGTCGGGAAAGGCGTAAAAAGCCCCCTCGGGGGGCAGCAGGGTGATCCCGGGGATGGCCCGCAGCCCATCGCTGAGCAGGCTGCGGCGGCGGTTGAACTGCTCGGCCATGGCGTGCACGCAATCGCGCGGGCCGTTGATGGCCGCCAGGGCACCGAACTGGGCAAAGCTGCACACGTTGCTGGTGCTCTGGCTCTGCAGGGCGATGGCCGCCTTCACCACGGCGGCATTGCCGGCCAGCCAACCGATGCGCCAGCCGGTCATGGCCCAGCCCTTGGCGAAACCGTTGACGCTGAACACCCGATCGGCCAGGTCGGGGGCCAGGGCCGCCAGGCTGTGGTGCCGGTGGCCGGGGGCCAGCAGGAATTCGTAGATGTCGTCGCACACCACCGCCACCTGGGGGTGGCGCCGCAGCACCGCGGCAATGGCCTCCAGTTCGGCCCGGCTGCTCACCATGCCGGTGGGGTTGGAGGGGCTGTTGAGCACCAGCAGCTTGCTGGCGGAGGTGATGGCCGCCTCGAGGCGCTGCGGGTCGAGCCGAAAGCCCTCGGCGGCGGTGCTGGGGATCAGGCGCACGCTGGCGCCGGCCAGTTGGGCGATCTCCGGGTAGCTCAGCCAGTAGGGAGATGGCAGCAGCAGCTCATCCCCCGGGCCCAGCAGCACCTGGAACAGGTTGTAGAGCGCCTGCTTGCCGCCGTTGGTCACCAGCACCTGCTCGGCCGTGGTGGCGACGCCGTTGTCCTGGCTGAGCTTGGCGGCGATCGCCTCCCGCAGGGCCGGTTCACCGGCGGCGGGGCCATAGCGGGTGTGGCCGGCCTCCAGGGCGGCGGCGGCGGCCTGGCGAATGAAGGCCGGCGTGTCGAAATCCGGTTCGCCGGCGCTGAGGCTGCAGATGTCCTGGCCGTCGGCCTTCAGCGCCTTGGCCTTGGCGGCGATCGCCAGGGTGAGGGAGGGCTGCAGGGCCTGGGCCCGTGTCGAGAGATGCAGTGCCGTGTGCTGGGGAGGCTGGCGCAGCATTGGCGCGGGCGTGCTGATCAGCATCCTGCCCCATGTGGGCCCCGCGTACCGTTCACGCCGAAACCATCGGCAGCATCCACAGCGCCGTCCGCCGCCATGGCCCAGCCCCCTTCCAGCCCTGAGGTCTCCGTGGTGCTGGCGGCCGACGACCCCGCGGCCCTGGCCCGGTTTTACGGGGCTGTGCTGGGGTCTGAGCCGCAGCCCGGCCTGGGGCCGCAGCATTGGCGTGTGCCGCTGCCGGGGGGTGGCCTGCTGGAGATCTATGCCCCCGCTCGGGCCCGGCCCGTGCCCCGTGGCCGGGCCCGCCTGGGGCTGTGCCTGCGGCTGCCCGGGGGCGCCGCTGCCCTCGAGGCCTGCCTGGCTGAGGCCCGCGCCCGCGGCGCCCAGCCGCTGGAGCCCCCCCGCCGCGAGCCCTTCGGCATGGAGGCCTGGCTGCTGGACCCGGAGGGCAATGGCCTGCTGCTGCTGGCCCCCTCCCCATGACCTTGCCCCTCGATTCGATGCAGCAGTTGGCGTCGGCCTGTGCCGCCTGCCGGCGCTGCGGGCTGGCGGACGGCCGCCTGCAGGTGGTGGTGGGCCGCGGCAACCCGCGGGCGCGGCTGCTGCTGATCGGCGAGGCCCCCGGGGCCCAGGAGGATCTGGAGGGTCTGCCGTTTGTCGGGCGTTCAGGCCAGCTGCTCGATCGGCTGCTGCACAGCGCCGGCATCGACAGCAACCGCGACACCTACATCTGCAATGTGGTGAAGTGCCGTCCGCCGGACAACCGCAAGCCCAGCGCCGCGGAACTGGCCGCCTGCCGGCCCTGGCTGGAGCAGCAGATCGCCCTGCTGGATGCGCCGCTGGTGCTGTTGGTGGGCGCCACCGCCCTGCAGGGGGTGTTGGGCATCAAGGGGGGCATCACCAGCCTGCGCGGGCAGTGGCGGCCCTGGCAGGGGCGCTGGCTGATGCCGATCCTGCATCCTTCCTATCTGTTGCGGAATCCTTCCGAGCGGCCGGGCTCCCCCAAGGCCCTCACCCTCGACGACCTGCGGCAGGTGCGGGAGCGGTTGGCCCAATTGCCCGCTCCGTTGTGACAGGCTTGCGCCACAACGCCCCGCCACCCGGTCCGCTGCTGCCATGACTGCCTCTCTGGCTTCCCCTGCGGCCCTTGAGGCGGCAGCAAACCCGCGCTACGACACCGTGATCCGCCGGCGCCCCACCCGCAGCGTGCGGGTGGGTGATGTCTGGATCGGCAGCGAGCACCCGGTGGTGGTG
>RHBP01000214.1 GCA_010030955.1 Synechococcaceae bacterium WBB_10_009
AGCCCATTCACCAGGGTGCCGTCCTTGTTGCCGGGGGCCGGATGCACCGTGAGGCCGGCGGGCTTGTTGAGCACGATCAGGTGCTGGTCTTCGAACAGCACATCGAGGGGCATCTCCTGGGGCACCAGGTAGGGGAGCGGCTCCGGCGGCGGCATCCACAGCTCCACGGTGTCGTTCTGGCGCAGGGGGGTTTTGGCGCGGCCCGTGACGCCATTCACCCGCACATAGCCGGCGTCGATGAACTTCTGGATGCGGGCGCGGCTCTGCTCCGGCCGCTGGGCCACCAGCCAGCGGTCCAGCCGCATCGGCAGCGGCTTGGGGTAGGTGAGCGTGAGCAGCTCCCCCTCGCCCTCACCGAACGCGCTCACGGCAGCTCCAGGGCCAGGGGGCCCAGCATGCCGCGGCGGTAATCGTCGAGCAGCCGCTGGGCCATGCGGGCCTGGTCGCCGCTGGTGTGGCGCCCGGCGGCCGCCTCCAGCCAGCCGTGGGCATCGGGAATCTGGCCCTCCAGGGGGGGCACCGGCAGGCCATAGCGCCGCTCCAACAGGCCAGCGCCCACGCCCGCCGCCGGCACCGCCTCCAGCTCCGCCAGCAGGCGCACGAAGGCCATGGCCACCGCTTCACCGTCGTAGGCCGCCTGGCCGATGTCGTCGCAGAGGGCCAGGCGCAGGGCCGCCAGCTGGTCGTCGAGCCGGGGCGGCAGCACCCCCGGGGCATCGAGCAGGTCGAGGTCCTGCCCCAGCCGCACCCAGCGCAGGCTGCGGGTCACGCCGGCGCGGCGGGCGCTGTCCACCACCTTCTGGCGCACCAGGCGGTTGATCAGGGCTGATTTGCCCACGTTGGGGAAGCCCAGCATCAGGGCCCGCACGGGCCTGGGTTTCATGCCGCGGGAGCGGCGCCGTTCATTGAGGGCATCGCCGGCGCGGATGGCCGCCTGCTGCAGCTGCTTCACGCCGGTGCCGGCCTTGGCATCGCTCCACCAGGGGGTCTGGCCCTGGCCGCGGAACCAGGCATCCCAGGCCTCCCGCGCGGCGCTGGGGATCATGTCGCGGCGGTTGAGCACCAGCAGGTGCTGCTTGCCCTGGATCCAGCGCTGCAGGCGCGGGTGGCCGGTGGCGGTGGGGATGCGGGCATCGCGCACCTCAATCACCAGGTCCACCTTGGCCAGGTTGTCCGTGAGGGCCCGCTCGGCCTTGGCGATGTGCCCGGGGTACCACTGGATCGCGGGGGCGGCGGCGCTGAGCAACTCGCTCACGGCACCACCATCACCGGGCAGGGCGCCAGCTGGATGACTCGCGAAGCGGTGCTGGGGGCCTCCTCCGCCTCCAGGGTGAGGCCGCGGGTGCCCATCACGATCACATCGGCGTTGATCTCATCGGCCACATCGCAGATCACAAAGGCGGGCTTGCCCTCCCGTTCGATCACCTCGCAGCTCACCCCCTGCTCCTGAAAGCGGCTGCGGGCCTGCTCCAGCAGCTCCGCCACCGCCACCGGGTCGTCCTGGCCGGGCTCCACCACCGAGAGCACCACCAGCCGGCTGCCGTGCTGCTGGGAGAGCTTGAGGGCCCAGCCGGCGGTTTCAGCGGCCTGGCGGCTGCGGTCGATGGGGAACAGAACGGTCTCGAACATGGCCACTGGGCCGGTGCCCCCTTGGTCTAGCGCCCAATCCCGCGAGATCCAGCCGTGGGCAGCGAACAGGCCCCAAGAGGCCCCTTGACCCGCCCGCTAAATTCTCCCGACTCCTCCCATGCCCTGAGATCAATGGCGAAGCGTTCCCTGGCCAGCCTGTCCGCTGATGAATTGCGCGGCAAGCGCGTGCTGGTTCGGGTCGACTTCAACGTGCCCCTCAACGACGCCGGTGCCATCACCGATGACACCCGCATCCGCGCGGCACTGCCCACCATCAACGACCTCATCGGCAAGGGAGCCCGCGTGATCCTCGCGGCCCACTTCGGCCGCCCCAAGGGCCAGGTCAATGAGGCCATGCGCCTCACCCCCGTGGCCGCCCGTCTGGGCGAGCTGCTGGGCAAGGGCGTGGTGAAGACCGACAGCTGCATCGGCCCCGATGCCGAAGCCAAGGTGGCCGCCATGGCCGATGGCGATGTGGTGCTGCTGGAGAACGTGCGCTTCTTCGCCCAGGAAGAGAAGAACGAGGGCGACTTCGCCAAGCAGCTGGCCAGCCTGGCCGATGTGTACGTGAACGACGCCTTCGGTGCCGCCCACCGCGCCCATGCCTCCACCGAGGGCGTGACCCAGTACCTGAGCCCCAGCGTGGCCGGCTACCTGATGGAGAAGGAACTGCAGTACCTG
>RHBP01000215.1 GCA_010030955.1 Synechococcaceae bacterium WBB_10_009
TCCCAGCGCTTGGCTTCCTTGGGTTCGATGTAGGCGGAGGGATCGAAATCCTTCACCTCCGCCGCAAACCGGCAGGCGTGGGCCGAGGCGTCGAACAGGGTGATGCCTGCCACCCCATTGCGACCGCTGCTCAACCCATCCCAATAGGACGCAACGTCGTTGCCGATCGGTGTGACCGCGCCCAGGCCGGTGACGACGACGCGGCGGAGACCCTCCACCATTCCTGAATCAGGCCTGCTTGTCCTGGATGTACTTGACGGCGTCGCCCACGGTGGCGATGCCTTCCGCGGCTTCGTCGGGAATCTCGATGTCGAAGGCCTCTTCCAGGGCCATCACCAGCTCGACGGTGTCGAGCGAGTCGGCGCCGAGATCGTTCTGGAAATTGGATTCCGGCTTCACCTCGCCGGCATCAACGCTCAGCTGCTCAACAACGATCGAGCGCACTTTCTCGAAGATCGCTTCCTGGGACATGGCCGGTGTGGCGGACGCCGCATCCTACGGGGCGGACCGCAGCGGCCCCGATGCGTATGAACAACGATGACGGAGCCGCAGGGGGGCTGCTCTGACGTCGGTACGTTGGGCGTCGCGTCCCACTGACGACATGTCCCACGCCGTCAAGATCTACGACACCTGCATCGGTTGCACCCAGTGCGTGCGGGCCTGTCCTCTGGATGTGCTCGAGATGGTGCCCTGGGATGGCTGCAAGGCCGGTCAGATCGCCTCCTCCCCCCGCACCGAAGATTGCGTGGGCTGCAAGCGCTGCGAAACCGCCTGCCCCACCGACTTCCTCTCCATTCGCGTCTACCTGGGCGACGAAACCACCCGCTCCATGGGTCTGGCGTACTGAGGCTTCAGGCGTTCCTCCCATAAGCTCAAGCCCGGCCCTGCCGGGCTTTTTTGTAGGCATCAGGCGGTATGTGCGGCATCGTTGCCCTGATCGGTTCCCGCGAAGCGGCCCCCTTGCTGCTGGAGGGCCTGCGGCAGCTCGAATACCGCGGCTACGACTCGGCCGGCATCGCCACCGTGGACGCCGCGGGTCAGCTCAGCTGCCTCAAGGCGGAAGGCAAGTTGGTGAACCTCACCAGCCGGTTTGAGACCTCCGGTGCCGCGGGCCAGTGCGGCATCGGCCACACCCGCTGGGCCACCCACGGCAAGCCGGAGGAGCGCAACGCCCACCCCCACCTGGATGGCGCCGGGCGGCTGGCGGTGGTGCAGAACGGCATCATCGAAAACTTCCGCAGCCTGCGCGAGGAACTGCAGGCGGACGGGGTGGTGTTCCGTTCGGACACGGACACCGAGGTGATCCCCCACCTGCTCAGCCGCGAGTTGGCGCGGCTGGTGGCGGCTGGCCGCACCCCCAGTGGATCGCTGCTGCTGGAGGGGCTCCAGGCGATCCTGCCCCGCCTGCATGGGGCCTATGCCCTGGCGGTGGTGTGGGCTGAGGCCCCCGGCGCCCTGGTGGTGGCCCGCAAGGCGGCGCCGCTGTTGATTGGGCTTGGGGAAGGGGAGTTTCTCTGCGCCAGCGACACCCCTGCCCTGGCGGGCTTCACCCGCACGATCCTGCCGATGGAGGACGGCGAGGTGGCCCTGCTCACGCCCCTGGGCATCGAGCTCTATGGCGCAGACGGCGGGCGGGTGCAGCGCACCCCCACCCTGCTGACGGGCACGGAGCACGTGGCCGACAAGCGCAGTTTCCGCCACTTCATGCTCAAGGAGATCCACGAGCAGCCGGAAACGGCCGCCCTGTGGGTGGCGCGGCACCTGCCGGAATCTGGGCCTTTGGTGGCCCTACCGCTCGACGACAGCGTTTACGAGGGGGTGGAGCGGATCCAGATCCTGGCCTGCGGCACCAGCCGCCATGCGGCCCAGGTGGGGGCCTACCTGCTGGAGCAATTGGCCGGGATCCCCACCAGCGTGTTTTACGCCAGTGAATTCCGCTACGCGCCGCCGCCGCTGGCCCCCCACACCCTCACCATCGGGGTGACCCAATCCGGCGAAACCGCTGACACCCTGGCGGCCCTGGCCATGGAGCAGGAGCGCCGCCGGGCCGTGGCCGACCCCGGCTTTGCCCCGCGCCTGCTGGGGATCACCAACCGCCCCGAGAGCTCCCTGGGGCGGCTGGTGGATCAGATCCTCGACATCGGTGCTGGCATCGAGGTCGGGGTGGCCGCCACCAAAACCTTCCTGGGCCAGCTGTTGGCCTTCTACGGCCTGGCCTTGGCCTTCGCCGAGCGCCACGGCGGCGGTGCCACCGGCCATGGCCCCGAGCAGCTGCGAGAGCTGGCGGCGGCCCTGCGCCAGCTGCCCCA
>RHBP01000216.1 GCA_010030955.1 Synechococcaceae bacterium WBB_10_009
TCGACATCGGCGAGATGGCGGGGATCGAGCATTTCGCGCGGGAGCTCGAGCGGGGCGTGCAGCGGGGGGTTCAGGTGCTGCTGTTCAGCTGCACCCCCGCTGACTTCGCGCCGCTGGCGGCAGCACCGGGGCAGCACCTGAGCCTGGGCGCCGCCGATGGCCACTGAGCCCGGCCACACCCTGCGCCCGGCCGAACCCGGGGATCTGGCCGCCCTGCTGGGCCTTTATGCCGCAGCGGTGCGCAGCCAGTGCCATGGGCTCTACAGCCCCGGGCAGGTCGAAGCCTGGGCCCGACACGGCCAGCCCGAAGGTGCCGTGGCTGCCACGATCAGCCGCGGCTTCACCCTGGTGAATCCGGTGGCTCCTGGCGATGGACGCCTCGCCGCCTTTGCCGTGCTCGATCCGGCCGACCGCCTGGCACTGCTCTACTGCGATGGACGCTGGAGCCGCCAGGGGCGCGCCGCTGCGCTGGTGCGCGCCCTGGAGCAGCGGGCCCGCCAACAGGGGGTGCAGCAGCTGCGCACCGAAGCCAGCCAGCTGTCACGGCCGTTGCTGTTGCGGCTGGGCTGGCAGATCGAGGCCAGCGAAACCGTGCCCTATGCCGGCGTGCTGTTTGAGCGCTGGCGCATGATCAGAGCTCTCACCGCCGGCCATGGCTGAAGCGCAGCTGCAGCAGTTTCTTGAGAAGGTCAGCCAGCTCAATGCGTTTGTGGCCCTGAGCGAGGCCGACCCCACCGTGCGCGCGGCCCTGGCCGCCTGCAGCAGCCACCACGAGGTGGTCAACCTGGCCCGCGACCTCGGCTTCGCCATCGGCCGGCGCTGGGGGGAACCTGACGTGCCGGTGGGGGGAACGGCCGGCCTGCTGGGGGGCGAGCTGCCGCCCCCTGGCCAGGAGCGCGCCACCGTGCTGCTGAGCAACGCGCACCTGCGGCTTGAGCGCATTCATTCAAACCAGGCCTGCAGCCCCGAAGGCTTCTGGTACGACCAGCACGAGCACGAATGGGTGCTGCTGCTACAGGGCAGTGCCCGGCTCACCCTGGAAGGCGAAGCCCTGCCCCGGGCCCTGTGCCGCGGCGACCACCTGCTGATCCCGGCCGGCACCCGCCACCGCGTGGAAGCGACGGATCCCGATCCAGGAACAGTCTGGCTGGCCCTGTTCTGGCCAGCCGACTGCACCACCCACGCCTGAGCAAGGATCTGCCTGATACCGGGATCAGGCATCGGCAAGCGCTCAGGCGCGATGGGAGCGAAACATCGGACTTTCGGCCTGGCCCTCGCCCAGCCACATGTCGGCGATGCCACCAAGGGAGCTGGTGAGATCCACCTGCGCATGGACCACCTGCTGCTGACCACCGACGAGATCGGGACGGCCGCCATGGTCTGTGTGTGCCCCGAAGACCACCGGATCGTTGCGCAATGAATGGGCACCTGGGTGGCCCAGGGCGTCATGGAAGCTGCCGATGTGAAACCGCTCGAGCTGGTCATCGACGTAACGACGGATCTCCTGAGCCAGAGCCCCGCCCTGGAAACCGCCCGGGTGTTGGAGGAAGTCCTTGCCATCGAGAAAATCAAACAGGCTCTGGCCGAGCGACTGGGTGGACGCAGACATGGCAGCTCATCGGTGGAACGTGGAGCCGACAGGGCGCGGAACGCCCCTGATCAGCTCGTGTTGACCCGAGGAGCTTCCAATCAGCCGCAGTTGCGCTGCAAGGGATTTGTAAATCCCTTTGCCCTCTCAGGCTGGATCCACGCGCGTTGGCAGCTTCGCTCGCCCCCACCGTGGACCGCTCAGACCTGCATCGCTTGCAGCAGGCCCACCGGCAGCAACAGCAGGGAGAGTGGCTGAACGCGGCCGCCACCTACGCCGCGCTGCATGGGCGGCAGCCCAGCGACCACCGCCTGCTGGCCAACCAGGGCAATGCCCTGTGGCTCGCCGACCTGCCCCAGGCCGCCCAGCGGTGCTACAGCCAGGCCTTGACCCTGCGACCCGACTGCGCCATCAGCCGCAGGGGACTGGCCCAGTGCCTGAGGGACCTCAATCAATTTGCTGACGCCCTGGCCATGCATGCGCAACTGGCTGAGGAGCTACCACTGGATGGCCGCGATGGGCAGGCGAACCTCTGGGCGCACAGTCAGGTGCTGCTGGGGCTGCAGCAGTACCGCGAAGCCTTTGCACTGATGGCCGCCCACCGTGCCCTGGTGCTGAGCCCCAGCCCGGGGCCGCCTGGGGCTCCAGCCGCCGCCCCCCTGCAACAGCACGTGAGGCTGGTCAGCGACCAG
>RHBP01000217.1 GCA_010030955.1 Synechococcaceae bacterium WBB_10_009
CCGGTGAGAGCAGTTGCACCGTCACCGGGAGCCGCCCCCGCAGCACCGTTGGGGTTGTGGCGGCGCCGAACAGCTCCTGCAGCTTCACCGCCAGCACGGGGGCGCCGCTGCTGTAGTCGAGCCGGGCCTGGCGGCCCGAGGGAATGGCCAGGCTGGGGGGCAAGAGCTGCTCCAGCTCCTGCCGGGCCGACCAGGGCAGCCCGCTCCACAACGCCTCCAGCAGGTTGAGCTGCTGCAGATCGGCGCGGGTGCGCACGCCGCCCAATTGATCCGCCAGCCAGGCGAGGGGATCCGCCAGCAGGGCGGGGTCGCTGCGGTCGGGCCAGGGGGCGCCGAGGTGGCCGTGGGCCAGGCAGAGGCGCTGCTGCAGCGACCGGCTGGCCGCCCCCCAGGGCAGGGCCTCCAGGCCCAGCTCCTGGAGGCCCTGGGCCAGGGCCTCCAGGCGGGCCGGCTCCGGCGCCTCAGGCCAGGCCTGGCGCTGCAGCACCACGGCCCCGAGGCGCAGCACCCGTTCGCAGCGCAGCCGCTGCTCCTGGCGGTCCCAGCTCACCTCCGCCTGCTGGCTTCCTTCCGCTGCGGCCCAGCGCTCCAGGCTGGTGCGGGGCAAGGGCAGGGCCAGTTGGATGCGGCCATCGCTGCCGGCCCCATCGGCGGTGGCAATGGCCAGGGCCTCGCAACCCTGCAGCGGGTCGCCATCGGGCAGCTGCAGCCCGCGGCCGCCCCGGGTGAGGTAGCGGCCCGGTTGGCCGGGGCGCTGCAGGGCCACCCGCTCCGGGTAGGCCAGGGCCACCAGCTCCGCGGCGATGGCGGCCTCGGGCTCGCCGGCGGGCGGTGGGGCCTCGTCTGCGGCGAGGAGCAGCCTCAGCAGTTGCTGCTGCAGGGCCCGCAGCGGCTGCCGGCGCGGGTCGCGGCCCGCGTCGCGCAACCAATCGAGGCGGCGCAGCAGATCGCAGCCGTGGCCAGCGGCCTGCAGGGGGTCGCGTTCGCTGAGCAGCGCCGCCAGTTCACTGCCCAGGCGGCCGGCCCCCAGGGCCTGGGCCCGCAGCAGCAGGTGCCCCAGCCGTGGGTGCACCCCCAGGCCCGCCAGGGCCTTGCCGTGGGGGGTGATGGCGCCCTGCTCGTCGACGGCCCCCAGCTGCCGCAGCAGGGCCTGGCCCTCCAACAGGTGGGGCCGCGGTGGGGGCTCCAGCCAGGGCAGCGCTTCCCCCAGGCCGGCGCCCCATTCCGCCAGCTGCAACACCAGGGGGGCCGGGTCGGCCTCCAGCAGGGCCGGTGGATCGAAGGCGGGGCGGCGCTGCTGCTCCGCCGGGCTCCACAGCCGCAGCGCCCGGCCGGGCCCCAGGCGGCCGGCCCGGCCGGCCCGCTGCTCGGCGCTGGCCTGGCTGGCGGGCAGGGTCACCAGCTGCTCCATGCCGGTGCTCGGATCGAAGCAGCTGCGGCGGCTCAGGCCCGCATCGATCACCAGGGTGACCCCCTCGATCGTGAGCGAGCTCTCGGCGATGGCGGTGGCCAGCACCACTTTCCCCGCAGGCTGGGCCGCGGGCTGGATGGCCCGGCTCTGGTCCGCCAGCGGCAGGTTGCCGTGCAGCGGACACAGCTCCAGCTCACGGCCCCAGCCGGTGGCGGCGATGCGCTCCTGGCAGTGCTGGATCTGCCGCTGCCCCGGCAGGAACACCAGCACGGTTTCCGCCGCGGCCCGTTGATCGAGCCAGTGGCCCTCCAGGGCCCGCACCACCTGGGCGGCGAGGGGCTCCCGCTCCCGGGGGGGCTGGTGCTGGATCGCCACCGGATGGCTGCGGCCTTCGCTGGTGAGCAGGTCCGCCTCCGGCAGCTGCTGTTGCAGGGGCTGCAGGTTGAGGGTGGCCGACATCAGCAGCAGCCGCAGCTGCGGCGCCAGCAGCGGCCGTGCCTCCCGCAGCAGGGCCAGGGCCAGGTCGGCGTCGCTGCGGCGTTCGTGGAACTCATCGAAAATCACGCAGCCCACCCCCGCCAGGCTGGGGTCGGCCTGGAGCCGCCGCAGGAACAGGCCGTCGGTGAGCACCTCGATGCGGGTGGCCGCCGAGACGCGGCTCTCCATCCGCACCCGGTAGCCCACCCGCTGGCCCACCGGCTCATCGAGGCTGGCGGCCAGCCGCTCGGCGGCGGCCTTGGCCGCCAGGCGCCGCGGTTCCAACATCAGGATGCGGCTGTGGTCGTCGCCCTCCGCGGCCATGAGGGCCTGCCGCAGGGCCAGGGGCACCCGGGTGGTTTTGCCGGCGCCG
>RHBP01000218.1 GCA_010030955.1 Synechococcaceae bacterium WBB_10_009
AAGCCGCTGGCCACCTTGATGTAAGCCTTGCGCAATTTGTCGCCGTCCTGCTGGACGGCGGCTTCGTCAAGCTGGGCCAGGGCGGTCTTGAGATCGTTGGCCCGCTCGGTGGCTTCGGCCCGGTCTGCGGGCAGCAGGTGCTGGTTGATGTAGAGCATTTCGCGGCTGACCTCCTGCATCGGCCCGTGGATCAGGTTGCGGGTGAAGGTCCAGTCCTTGTTGTTGACCAGGCGGGCCAGATCGGGCAGACGGTTGCGGGCGGCCAGGAAGCCTTCGGCCTGGCGCTCGATCACGGCGATGTCCTCGGCGCTCAGGGTGGGGACCTTGGCCTTGGCGTCGCCGCAGGCGGTCAGGCCAAAGCACAGGGCTGCACCCACCAGCAGCAGGGCCAGGCGGCGCAGGGACTGCAGCAGGGTGTGGAGAGGGGCGGGCATGGCAACGCGGTGATCGCTCGTGGCCGTGACTTTATCGGTGGTCGGTGGGGCTGGGCGTCCTCTGTCGCTGCTTGCAATCGTGCACGTGCTACGCATGCAGTTGAAGTCGGTCTGCACCATGACCAGCGCCACCGCGATCCTGCAGCTGATCTGCCCTGACCGTCCGGGCCTGGTGAGCGAGCTGTCGGGCTGGGTGGCGGCCAACGGCGGCAACATCCGCCATGCCGATCACCACACCGATGCCGGTGCGGGCCTGTTCCTGAGCCGTATCGAGTGGGGCCTCGAGGGCTTCGGTCTGCCCCGCGACGCCATCGGCCCGGCGGTGGCAGCCCTGGCCGAGCGCCTCGGCGGCGAGGGGCAGGTGCACTTCTCCGACGAGCTGCCGCGGGTGGCCATCTTCGTGAGCCGGCAGGCCCACTGTCTGGTGGACCTGCTGTGGCGCACCCGCGCCGGCGAGCTACCGATGCAGGTGCCGCTGGTGATCGCCAACCATCCCGATCTGCAGGCCGAGGCCGAGGGCTTCGGGGCCCGGTTCGAACTGTTGCCGATCGATGCCGCCAGCAAGGCCCAGGTCGAGGCGCGTCAGCTTCAACTGCTGGCCGAGCACCGCATCGAGTTGGTGGTGCTGGCCAAGTACATGCAGGTGCTCAGCGGCGACTTTCTGGCCCGCTTTCAGAGGGGCGGCCCCCAGGACCATCGGGTGATCAACATTCACCACTCGTTCCTGCCCGCCTTCAAGGGGGCCCAGCCCTACCACCGGGCCTGGGAGCGGGGCGTCAAGCTGATCGGCGCCACGGCCCACTACGTGACCGAAGACCTCGATGACGGCCCGATCATCGAGCAGAGCACCATGCACGTGAGCCATCGCGCTGAGATCGACGACCTGATCCGCAAGGGCCGCGACTGTGAACGCCTCGCCCTGGCCCGGGCCCTGCGGCTGCATCTGCGCCGCGAGGTGATGGTCTATCGCGGGCGCACGGCCGTCTTCGACTAGGCCAGCGCTTCGGCCCGGTGGCGGGCCAGGGTGTCGGCAGGCAGCGGCCCTTTCAGGTGGGTCCAGGGCAGCACCCGCTCGCTGCTCCAGCTGGCGTGAACCACCGCCTCCCATGGCGGGGGCGGTTGGTCGTCCCACGTGCGGGACACTGCGGGGCTGATGCTGGGCCCCTCGCCCCTGAGCACCGCCTTGTAGGCCCGCTTCCAGCCCCCCAGGCTCTCGTGCTGGCCGCGGGCGGCGGCGATCACCGGCGCCAGGCGTCGGTCGCTGCGCGACAGCAGCGCCTGGATCACACTCCAGCCGTAGCTCTCGGGCCGCAGCTCGATGCCCTTGGGCTTGAGCCGCTTGGCCAGCAGCTGCAGGCGCTTGTCGGCCTCGGGGCGCACCCCCTCCCATTGGAACGGGGTGTGGGCCTTGGGCACAAAGGTGCTCACCCCCAGGCTCAGGCGCAGGCCCGGGGTGGCCTTTTTGAGCGCCAGCAGCAGCTCGGCGGTGGCCTCCACATCGGCCTCCTCTTCGCTGGGCAGGCCGACCATGCCGTAGAGCTTGAGGCCGCTGAGGCCCCCCTCTCTGGCGTAGCGGGCGGCGGCAAAGATTTCGTCGGTGTCGAGCTTCTTGTTGACCACGGTGCGCAGGCGCTCGCTGCCGCTCTCGATCGCGATCGTGAGCGATCTGCTGCCCCGTTTGGCCAGGATGCGGCCCAGCTCGGGGGTCACGGTGGCGGCCCGCACCGAGCTGACGCTGACCCGTGTGCCCTCAAAACGGTCCTGGTCCAGCCAGCTCAGCAGCTCGCCGAACTGTGGATGCTGGGTGACCGAGGCCCCCAGCAGCCC
>RHBP01000219.1 GCA_010030955.1 Synechococcaceae bacterium WBB_10_009
GCCACCGCCGCCGCCCTGGCGGCCCCAGGCCGTGGGCTGCTGGCGGCGGACGAATCCACCGGCACCATCGGCAAGCGGCTGGGGGCCGTCGGCCTCGACAACACCGAGGACAACCGCCGCGCTTACCGCACCCTGCTGGCCACCACCGACGGCCTCGCCGAGAGCATTTCCGGCGTGATCCTGTTTGAGGAAACCCTGTTTCAAGACAGCACCGCCGAGGCGGGCGGCACGCCCCTGGTGGAGCTGTTTCAGCGCCAGGGCATCGTGCCCGGCATCAAGGTGGATGAGGGGGTGGAACCCCTCCCCGGAGGCCTGGCGGGGGAGAGCTGGTGCACGGGCCTCAAGGGCCTGGCGGACCGCGCTGCCCGCTACTACGAGCGCGGCGCCCGCTTTGCCAAATGGCGGGCCGTGCTGCAGATCAGCGCCGATGGCTGCCCCTCCGAGCTGGCGGTGCGGGAGAACGCCTGGGGCCTGGCCCGCTACGCCCGCACCGTGCAGGAGCAGGGGCTGGTGCCGATCGTGGAGCCCGAGATCCTGATGGACGGCGACCACGACATCGCCACCACCGCTTCGGTGCAGGAGTGGGTGCTGCGCACGGTGTACGAAGCGCTCGCCGTGCATGGGGTGTTCCTGGAGGGCAGCCTGCTCAAGCCCTCCATGACCCTGGCCGGCGCCGCCTGCCCCCAGCCCCCCAGCCTCGAGGAGGTGGGGGCCTTCACCGTGCGCACCCTCAGCCGCACCGTGCCGGCGGCGGTGCCCGCGATCCTGTTCCTCAGCGGTGGCCTCAGCGAGGAGGACGCCAGCCTTGCCCTCAACGCCATCAACCAGGCGGCCGAGGCGGTGGGTGCCCCCTGGCACCTGGGCTTCTCCTTCGGCCGGGCCCTGCAGCAGTCGTGCCTGCACCACTGGGCCGGCCGCGATGTGGCCGCCGGCCAGGCGGCGCTGCTGGCGCGGGCGCGGGCCAATGGGCTCGCCAGCCAGGGGCGCTACGAGGCGGGCTCTGAACCCTCTGACGACACCAGCCTGTTCGTGGCCAACTACAGCTACTAGCGGATTCTCCGGCTAGCGGCTCATCTCCAGCATCCGCTGGATCGGCGCCAGGGCCCGCTGGCGGGTGGCCTCATCCAGCTCGATCGCCGGCGCCATCGTGTGCAGGCAGTGCCACAGCTTCTCCAGGGTGTTGAGGCGCATGTAGGGGCAGGCGTTGCAGCTGCAGCCGTCGGCCCCCGGCACCTCAAAAAACTGCTTCTGGGGCAGCGCCTTGCGCATCTGGTGCAGGATCCCCGGCTCGGTGAGCACGATGAAGGCGCCGGCGGCGCTGGCCTCGGCCCGGTGCAGCAACTTGCTGGTGGAGCCGATGAAGTCGGCCTGGTCGAGCAGGTGTTGCTGGCATTCGGGGTGCGCCAACACCTCCGCATCCGGGTGGTCGAGCTTCAGCTGCAGCAGCGCCTGCTCGCTGAAGGTTTCGTGCACGATGCAGCTGCCGGGCCAGAGGGTGAGGGGCCGGCCGCTCTGGCGCTGCACCCAGCGGCCCAGGTTCTGATCCGGGGCGAACAGGATCGGCCGGTCGGCCGGCAGTTGGCGCACCAGATCCACCGCGTTGCTGCTGGTGCAGATCAGGTCGCTCTGGGCCTTCACCGCCGCCGAGCAGTTGATGTAACTCACCACGATGTGCTCCGGGTGCTCCGCCCGGAAGGCGGCGAAGGCATCGGCGGGGCAGGCGTCCGCCAGGGTGCAGCCGGCCTCCAGATCGGGCAGCAGCACCGTTTTCTCGGGGCTGAGGATCTTGGCCGTTTCGGCCATGAAGTGCACGCCGCAGAACACGATCACCTCGGCGTCGGTGGCGGCCGCCTTGCGCGAGAGCTCGAGCGAATCGCCGATGAAATCGGCGATGTCCTGGATGTCCGGCGCCTGGTAGTAGTGCGCCAGGATCACCGCCTTGCGCTGCCGGCGCAGGGCATCGATGGCCGCGGGCAGCTCCGCCGCCCCAGGGCCTGAGGCGCTGCTCGGCGATGCGGTGGTGCTGGCGGCGGCGAAAACCAAGGCTTGGCTTGATCTGTTGCAGGATGGCGAAAGCCTAGGCATCGGGTTGGCCGAGCTCCGCATCGCCATCGCCGGAGATCTGCACGGCCAGTGGGACGCCAGCGATGAGCAGCTGCTGGAGCGGCTCGCCCCCGATGCGCTGCTGCTGGTGGGCGAGAGCCTTGCCGCCAGGGTCACCCCCGCCACCGGGGTGCTGGTGGAGCGCCTGC
>RHBP01000220.1 GCA_010030955.1 Synechococcaceae bacterium WBB_10_009
CCCAAAGGGGTGCTGCTGGTGGGTCCCCCCGGCACCGGCAAAACCCTGCTGGCCAAGGCGGTGGCCGGCGAAGCCGGCGTGCCGTTCTTCTCGATCTCCGGTTCGGAGTTTGTGGAGATGTTCGTGGGTGTGGGAGCCAGCCGCGTGCGCGACCTGTTCGAGCAGGCCAAGAAAAATGCCCCCTGCATCGTGTTCATCGATGAGATCGATGCCGTGGGCCGTCAGCGCGGCGCCGGCCTCGGCGGCGGCAACGACGAGCGCGAGCAGACCCTCAACCAGCTGCTCACCGAAATGGACGGCTTTGAGGGCAACACCGGCATCATCATCGTGGCCGCCACCAACCGTCCCGATGTGCTCGATGCGGCCCTGATGCGCCCCGGCCGCTTCGACCGCCAGGTGGTGGTGGATCGCCCCGATTACGCCGGTCGTCTCCAGATCCTCGGCGTGCACGCCCGCGGCAAGACCCTCGCCAAGGATGTGGACCTCGACAAGATCGCCCGCCGCACCCCCGGCTACACCGGCGCCGATCTGGCCAACCTGCTCAACGAGGCGGCCATCCTGGCGGCCCGCCGTGAGCTCACCGAAATCTCCATGGATGAGGTGAATGACGCCATTGAGCGCGTGATGGCCGGCCCCGAGAAGAAAGACCGGGTGATGAGCGAGAAGCGCAAGCGCCTGGTGGCCTACCACGAAGCCGGCCATGCCCTGGTGGGCGCGCTGATGCCCGATTACGACCCGGTGCAGAAGATCTCGATCATTCCCCGCGGCAACGCCGGTGGCCTCACCTTCTTCACCCCTTCGGAGGAGCGGATGGAGTCGGGCCTGTACAGCCGCGCCTACCTGCAAAACCAGATGGCGGTGGCCCTGGGCGGCCGCGTGGCTGAGGAGATCGTCTACGGCGACGACGAAGTCACCACCGGCGCCTCCAACGACCTCCAGCAGGTGGCCCGGGTGGCCCGCCAGATGGTGACCCGTTTTGGCATGAGCGATCGGCTCGGGCCCGTGGCCCTGGGCCGCAGCCAGGGGGGCATGTTCCTCGGCCGCGACATCGCCGCCGAGCGCGACTTCTCCGAAGACACCGCCGCCGCCATCGACGAAGAGGTGAGCCAACTGGTGGCGGAGGCCTACAAGCGGGCCACCGCTGTGCTGCAAGGCAACCGCAAGGTGCTCGACGAGTTGGCCGAGCTGCTGGTGGAGCGTGAAACCGTGGATGCCGACGATCTGCAGGAGCTGCTGATCCGCAACGACGTGCGGGTGGCCGAATACGTCTGACCTTGACGCGCTGCTGAGGGGCCTGCGCCGCCAGCCCGTGCTGGCGGTGCTGCGTCCCTCAGGCGTGGACGAGGCCCGTGCCCAGTTGCTGCCCCTGCAGCAGCTGGGTTTGGTGCATGTGGAGCTGGCGGTGAGCCTCGAGCCCCACTGGCCGCCAATGGTGCAGCGGTTGGCGCAGGAGTTTCCGGGGCTGCGGCTGGGGGGCGCCTCCGTGCGCTGTGCCGCAGGCCTGGAGGCGGTGGCCGCGGCGGGTTTGGGCTACGCCGTGTCGCCGATCATGGAGCGCAGCCTGTTGCAGCGCGCCGAGGCCTTGGGGTTGCCGCTGGTGCCGGGGGTGTTCAGCCCCACCGAAGTGGCGGCGGCGGTGCGGTGGGGCGCCCGGGCCGTGAAGCTCTACCCCGCCGTTGCATTGCCGCCGGGCTACTGGGCGTCCCTGCGGGGGCCGCTGGGTCCGTTGCCGTTCTGCATTGCGGCGGGGGGGCTGGCGCCGGCGGATGGCGCCCCATGGCTCCAGGCGGGAGTGGATGCCATCGCCCTGGGGGGACAGCTGTTTGAGGCCTCCGCCATGGGTCCGCAGGTGCATCCGGGGTTGGCGCCGCTGCTGGCATGGCTCCGATCCCGGCCGCATGCCTAGCGCTCCGTTGACGATGCCGACAAGGGTCCAGCACCGACATTGTTGTCACTTTTGAGATTGCGGTGCTACTCCTGAGATAGACGTCATTCCCCGCATGTCTCAACTCACGGTCAAGCTGAGCGACAAGGCCGATGCCCTGATCGCGCAGCTTCAGAAGGAGATCTTCAATCGCCGCCGCAAGAAAGTTTCGGCTTCTGGCGTGGTTGAGACTCTCGTGGAGAGCGGAGCCAAGTCGCAGTCCGACAAGCGCTTCGCCACCTCCTGGAAAAACCTGATCGCCGACATCGAGAAGGCCGCCAAGCTCGCCAACGCCCACGGCAGCAAGCCTTCCAACATCAGCGA
>RHBP01000023.1 GCA_010030955.1 Synechococcaceae bacterium WBB_10_009
GGCGGCGGCGGCGGCGGCATCGGCATCGCCGCGCTCCAGCCGATTGGCCAGGGCCCGCAGCGGTTTGGCCAGCTCAAACAGCACCGCCAGGGCGGCGGAGCTGTTGAGGTCATCGTCCATGGCGGCGGCGAAGCGCTGGCGGGCCTCAGCCAGGGGGGGCGGCAGCGCGGCAGGTGCGGCCGCGCCTGCCAGGCTGGCCGCCAGCCCCAGGGCGCCATTGAGCCCCTTCCAACCGGTGGCGGCGGCCTCCAGGGCCTCGGCGGTGAAGTCGAGCGGTTTGCGGTAGTGGGCCTGCAGGGTGAACAGCCGCAGGGTCATCGGCGTCACGCCGGAATCCAGCAGGGCCCGGATGGTGGTGAAGTTGCCGAGCGATTTCGACATCTTCTGCCCCCCCACATTCACCATGCCGTTGTGCAGCCAGTAGCGCGCCAGCTCCTTGCCGCTGGCCGCCTCCGACTGGGCGATCTCGTTTTCGTGGTGGGGGAACACCAGGTCGGCCCCGCCCAGGTGGATGTCGATGGTGTCGCCCAGCTCCTCGCGCACCATCGCCGAGCACTCGATGTGCCAGCCCGGCCTTCCGGCGCCCCAGGGGGAGGGGAAGCTGGGCTCGCCGGGTTTGGCGCCCTTCCAGAGGGCGAAGTCAAAGGGGTGCTGTTTGCGGGCCTCCTCCTCGGTGGCCACCCGGCCGGCGGCGTTGTCCTGCTGCTGCTCCAGGTCGCGGCCGCTCAACTTGCCGTAGCCGGCGTGCTTCATCACCGCGAAATACACATCGCCGTCGGCGGAGTAGGCGGCCCCCTTGGCCTCCAGCTCGCCGATCAGGGTGCGAATCGCCTCAAGGCTCTGGGTGGCCCGCGGCATCCGGTCGGCGGGAAGGATGTTGAGGCGGGCCATGTCGGCCACGAAGGCGTCGATGTTGCGCTCGCTCACCGCCTGCATCGAGCTGCCTTCTGCGGCGGCGCGGTTCAGGATTTTGTCGTCGATGTCGGTGTAGTTCTGCACGAACGTCACCGCGTAGCCGCTCCAGATCAGGTAGCGGCGCAGCACGTCCCAGGCGATGTAGCTGCGGGCGTGGCCCAGGTGGCAGAGGTCGTAAACCGTGACACCGCAGCAGTAGATGCTCACCTTGCCGGGCTCGAGCGGCTGGAACGGCTCCAGGCGCCGGCTGAGGGTGTTGGTGAGCTTGAGGGTCATCGGGCCGGTGGTTACTTCGCGTCCATCCAGTTGGCACCAACGCCGGTCTCCACCACCAGGGGCACAGTCAGCGTCACCGCGCGCTCCATGGTTTCACGGGTGAGGGTCACCGCCGCCTCCAGCGCCTCGGGGGCCGCCTCCAGCACCAGTTCGTCGTGCACCTGCAGCAGCAGCCGCGCCGGCAGGCCGCTCTCCTGCAGGCGCCGGTGCAGCTGCACCATCGCCAGCTTGATGATGTCGGCGCTGGAGCCCTGGATCGGGGCGTTGGCGGCGGCCCGCAGCTGCTGGGCCTCCATGCCGCCGCGGCGGGCCACCTCCAGGTCGATCTCGAGGGGGTCTTTGCCCAGCAGGCGCCCCAGGCCGGAGGGGTCGAAGGCGAAGGGGCGCCGGCGGCCCAGGATCGTTTCCACGTAGCCGCGCGCCAGGGCCAGCCGCTCCTGCAGCTCCAGGAAGGCGAACACCTTCGGGTAGCGCTGCTTGTACTTGGTGAGGAAGTCCTTGGCCTCGGCCTGGCTGACGCCGGTTTCGCGGGCGAAGCGCTGGGCGCCCATGCCGTACACCACACCAAAGTTGATCGTTTTGCCCAGGCGCCGTTCATCGGCGCTCACCTCGTTTTTCTCCAGCAGCAGCCTGGCGGTGAGGGCGTGCACGTCGTCGCCGTTGCGGTAGGCCTCCACCAGCGCCTCCTCACCCGAGAGGTGGGCCAAGATGCGCAGCTCGATCTGCGAGTAGTCGGCGCTGATCAGCTGCCAGCCCGCCTCCGGCAGGAAGGCCTTGCGGATGCGCCGGGAAAACTCCGTGCGCACGGGGATGTTCTGCAGGTTGGGGTTGCTGCTGCTCAGGCGCCCGGTGGCGGTGACGGCCTGGTTGAAATCGGTGTGCACCCGGCCGGTCTCCGGCTCCATCAGCGCCGGCAGGGCATCCACGTAGGTGCTCTTGAGCTTGCTGAGGGTGCGGTGCTCCAGCACCAGCGGCACCACCGGGTGGGCATCCTCCAGTTTTTCGAGCACGGCGGCGTCGGTGCTCCAGCCGGTTTTGGTTTTGCGGGATTTTTTGCGGTCGAGCCCGAGGGTGTCGAACAGCAGTTCCCCCAGTTGCTTGGGGGAGGCGAGGTTGAACTCCGTGCCGGCGGCGGCCTTGGCCTCGCGCTCCAGCCGCTCCAGCGTGGCCGCCAGCTCCGTGCCCAGCTCCGCCAGGTAGGCCGTGTCGATGCGGATGCCCGTGGCCTCCATCTGGGCCAGCACCGGCTCCAGGGGCAGCTCCACCTGATCCAGCAGGGCCGGCAGCTGCGGCCCCAGCTCGTCCAACTGGCTGCGCAGCAGCGGGGTGAGGCGGCGGGTCACGTGCACGTCCATGCCGCAGTACTGGGCTGCCGCCTCGATCGCCACGGAGGAGAAATCGGCGCCCTTGGGCACCAGCTCGCCGTAGCTGGTGGGGGAGAAGCCGAAGTTGCGTTCCGCCATCGCATCGAGGCCGTGCTTGGCGTTGGCGTCGCGCAGGTAATCCGCCAGCAGCGTGTCCATCACCACGCCCCCCAGGGCCAGGCCGTGCCGCAACAGGATCAGCCGGTCGTACTTGGCGTTCTGCAGGGTTTTGGGGTGCTGGGCGCTGGCCAGCCAGGGGGCCAGGGCGGTGAGCACCTGGTCGAGGGGCAGCTGCGGCGGGGCGGCGGGGGGCTCGCTGAGCAGATCGGCGGCCATGGGGGGCTGGTGCCCGATGGGGATGTAGGCCAGGTCGGCGGGGCCCTCTCCCCAGGCCAGGCCGATGCCCACCAGTTCGGCCAGGAAGGGATTGAGGTGGGTGGTTTCGGTGTCGAGGGCCACCGGTGCGGCCGCATCGGTGAGGCCCATCAGCCGGGCCACCAGCTGCTCCAGGGCCGCGGCCGTGGTGATCAGGGCGGGTTGCAGCGCCGGTTGCTGGTGCGGTTGGGGTTGGGCCGAGGGGGGCTCTGCCTCGCCGGCGTCACCAGCGGTGGCCGGCGGTTCGGGCAGCTCCGGCGGCGGTTCGCTGGAGAAGATCTGGGCGAACTGGTTCACCTGCCGCTGCAGGCTGAACAGTTCGAGCTCCTCGAGGCTGTCGGCCAGGGCGGCGGCGTTGACGGCCCCAAGCGGCAGCCGCGGCTCCTGGGGCAGGGGGATGTCCACCAGGATTTCGGCCAGCATGCGCGAGCGGTAGGCGCTGTCGCGGTCGAGGCTGAGCTTCTCCAGCAACGCCCCCTTGAGGGCCCCTTTGGGGTCCTTGGCCTTGGGGCCCGCCGCCTGCAGCTGCTCCAGGGCGCCGTAGATGCCGTCGAGGTTGCCGTGGGCCTGCAGCAGGGTGATGGCGGTTTTGGGCCCCACCCCACGCACCCCCGGGATGTTGTCGCTGGTGTCGCCGGTGAGGGCCTTGAGGTCCACCACCTCCTCAGGGGTGACGCCGAGCTTGGCGATCACGCCCTCACGGCGCATCTCCACCGGCCCGCTGCTTTTGGCGTAGGGGCCGCCGCCCATGTAGAGCACGGCGATGTCGCGGCCGTCGTCCACCAGTTGGAACAGGTCGCGGTCGCCGGAGAGGATGCGCACCCGCCAGCCAGCATCGGCGGCGCGGTTGGCCAGGGTGCCGAGCACGTCATCGGCTTCGTAGCCGGGAGCCATGCACAGCGGAATGTCGAGGGCCCCCTCGAGGATCTGCTGGAGGTTGCCGAGGTCCTGGAAGAAATGCTCCGGGGCCACGTCGCGGTGGGCCTTGTAGGCCTCGTCGGCTTCGTGGCGGAAGGTGGGCTCGGCGGTGTCGAAGGCGATCACCACCCCCTGGGGCTGCAGGCCCTTGCAGTTGTCGAGCAGGGCTTTGAGGAAGCCGTAGGTCACCGAGGTGGGGATGCCCTCTTTGGTGCTCAGGCCCCCCTCCCCGCCCTTGCTGAAGGCATAGAAGCTGCGAAACGCCAGCGAGTGGCCATCCACCAGCAGCAACAGCGGTTTGGTGCTGGTGGAGTCGGCCACAGCCACGCTCGATCGCCCGGGTCGGGACAGCCTGCCAGAACTGCCGCGGCGTGGGGTCGCCCCTCCATGCTGGGGGAAGGTGCGCCGAGGACAGGCCAGCGGTGTTCGAAGGGTGCGGCCCAGCCGCCGATGCTGCCGTCAGCGCCTGCGGGAGGCACCGTTGGTGGCTGCAGCGGCGCTGGGATCCAGCGGGGCCGCGGCTGCTGTTCATCGGCCTCAACCCGTCCCGCGCCGATGGGCGGCGCGATGACCCCACCCTGCGGCGGCTGGTGGGCTTTGCCCGGGCCTGGGGCTACGGCGCGCTGGAGGTGCTGAACCTGTTCAGCCGCATCACCGCCAGTCCGGCGGTGTTGCGCCGCAGCCAGGAGCCCTTGGATGCCCGCAACGACCTCTGGTTGGTTCAGCGGGCCAGTGCCCTGGGCCCGATGGATGCCGTTTGGATGGGCTGGGGCAACGGCGGCCGTTGGCGCCAGCGGGGGCCGGCAGGTGCTGGCGCTGCTGGAGCGGCACCTGCCGGCCCACACGCCCGTGCTGGTGCTGGCACTCACCGCCGCCGGCCAGCCTCGCCACCCCCTGTATGCCGCCGCCGCTGCGCAACCGCTGCGGCTGCTGCATCCTGGGGACGTGCTCCGGTTCGCCGCGCCCCCCTGATGGCCCGTACCCCCAGCCGCTACGCCATCCACCTGCTGCTGGCGGGCGGCCATGCCCCGGTGGTGCAGTTCCCGGATCTGGAGGCCTTCCAACAGTGGTACGGCAGCGTGCTCAACGCCGGCCCCGCCGACGCCTTCATCAACGTGCCCATCCACGACCTGCCCGGTGAGTATCTGGTGGTGCGCCCCAGTGCCGTGCAGGGCATTCGGGTGGAGCCGGTGTATGGCGCCACCGCGGCCGAGGAGTTCTGAACACCCCGCTGCCCACCACCGAACTGCTCTGGGGGCTGGCTTCCTTTGCCGGTGCCATCGCCCAGCTGGTGGCGCGCCTGAGCGGCTTGCCCGCCGTGGTGCTGCTGCTGGCGGTGGGGCTGTTGATGGGCCATGCCGGCCTTGATCTGGTGCAGCCGGAATGGCTGGGCCGCGGCCTGGAGCCGGTGGTGGCCCTGCTGGTGAGCCTGGTGCTGTTCGATGGCGGCCTCAACCTGCGCCTGGCGGGCCGGGAGCTGCAGCGGGCTGTGGTGCAGCTGGTGCTGGTGCGCGGCGTGTTGGGTCTGCTGGGTGGTGCCTTTCTGGCCCACAGCCTGGCGGGTCTCAGCTGGCCGCTGGCCTGGGTGTTCGGGGCCATCGCCCTGGCCACCGGCCCCACGGTGATCACGCCGATGGTGCAACAGATGCGGTTGCAGCCCACGCTGGCGCGGTTGTTGGAGGCGGAGGGGCTAACCCTGGAGCCCGCCGGCGCCGTGCTGGCGCTGCTGCTCTTGCAGGTGGCGCTGGGGGACCTCAACCACTGGCAGGACGTGGCCGGCCTGTTGCTGCTGCGTCTGGGGGGCGGTGCCCTGGTCGGGGCCCTGGCCGGATGGGTGCTGGTGGAGGTGCTGCAGCGGCTGCCGGCCTCCACGGATGCGCTCAAGCTGCAGCTCTGCCTCGGGGTGCTGTTTCTGCTGGTGGCCTCCACCCAGGTGGTCTTGCCGGAGGGGGGGCTGCCGGCTGCCGTGGCGGCCGGCGTGGTGGTGGGGCTGCGGCTGGATGAGCAGGCCACCCAGCTGGATGAGTGGATCGCCCAGCTGGCGCAGCTGGCGATCACGGTGCTGTTTCCGCTGCTGGCGGCGGATCTCTCCTGGGGGGAGTTGAGCCCCCTGGGCTGGGGTGGGGTGCTGTGCGTGTTGGCCCTGATGCCGTTCCGCTGGCTGGTGGTGCAGTTGAGCGGTCTGGGCCTCACCTCCCTGGGTTGGCGCGAGAAATTGCTGGTGGGCTGGATCGCGCCGCGGGGCATCGTGACGGCGGCGGTGGCCAGCCTGTTTGCCCTGCAGCTCGATCAGGCCGGTGTGGCCGGGGGCGGGGCCCTCAAGGGCCTGGTGTTCCTCACGATCCTGTTGAGCGTCAGCCTGCAGGGGCTCACGGCGCCGGCCCTGGCGCGGCGCCTCGGGTTGGCCTCAGAGGCTGCGGGCGATGCGCTGCCTGGCCTCACCGCTGGGCTGGAGCAGCAGCCAGGTGGTGAGCAGGTCGGGCCCCTGAAGGCTGCCGAGTAGCGCGGCCCGCAGGCTTTTCATCAGCACCCCTTTCTTCACAGCGGCGGCGGCCACCGCCTCGGTGAGCAGGGCCTGGGCGGCCTCGGCGCTGAGGGGGCCCTCCGGCAGCCGCTCCAGCAGCGCCGCCAGGGCGGGCCGGGCGCCCTCGCTGGCCAGCTGCTGCTGGGCCGGTTCATTGGGTTCGGGCCGCTCGAAGAAGGGCCGCGCCTGCTCCACGCCGTCCTGCAGGGTCACCAGGGAGGGGCCCAGCAGGGCGCACAGCTGCTCCAGCCAGCTGGCCTCCGCGGTCCAGCCCTGGGCCGTCCACAGCGGCTGCAGATCCCCCAGCAGCTCGGCGGCGCTGCGTCCGTGCAGCACCTGGCTGTTGAGCCAGTTGAGCTTGTCCCAGTCGAAGCGGGCGCCGGCTTTGTTGACCCGCTCGAAATCAAACACCGCCGCCGCCTCCGCCAGGGAGAAGCGCTCCCCCATGCCCTCCGGCGGCGACCAGCCCAGCAGGGTCATGTAGTTGGCCAGGGCCTCGGCGGTGTAGCCCTGGGCGCGGAAGTCGCTGACCGAGGTGACGCCATCGCGTTTGGAGAGCTTGCGGCCCTCCTGGTTGAGGATCAGCGGCGTGTGGGCAAACACCGGAGCCGGCGCACCGAGCGCCGCGTACAGCAGCAGCTGTTTGGCGGTGTTGGCGATGTGGTCTTCGCCGCGGATCACGTGGGTGATCGCCATGGCGGCGTCGTCCACCACCACCACCAGGTTGTAGAGCGGGTCGCCGATCCGGTCGGCGGGGGCCCGGCGGGCGATCACCATGTCGCCGCCGAGGTCGGCGCCGCTCCAGCGCATCTCACCGCGCACCAGGTCGCTCCAGGTGATCGTGGCGTCGTCGTCGATGCGGAAGCGCACCGTGGCTTCGCGCCCCTCGGCGATGAAGGCCTGTTCCTGCTCAGGGGTGAGGTCGCGGTGGCGGTTGTCGTAACGGGGGGCGCGGTTCTCGGCGGCCTGCCGCTCGCGCATCTCCGCCAGCTCGGCTTCGGTGGCGTAGCAGCGGTAGGCCTGGCCGCTGGCGAGCAGCCCCTCGATGGCGCGGCGGTGCTCGGCGATCCGCTCGCTCTGCACCACG
This sequence comes from Synechococcaceae bacterium WBB_10_009, assembly GCA_010030955.1. Lineage (GTDB taxonomy): Bacteria > Cyanobacteriota > Cyanobacteriia > PCC-6307 > Cyanobiaceae > Vulcanococcus. The sequence continues at coordinate 7,460 of RHBP01000023.1, forward strand.
GGTTCACCATCCCAGGTGAGCCCCAGCCACTGCAGCCCCTCAAGGATGTTGGCGGTGTATTCGGGCTTGCTGCGCTCCTTGTCGGTGTCTTCGATGCGCAGCAGAAACTGGCCGCCCTGCCGCCGGGCAAACAGCCAGTTGAACACCGCCGTGCGGGCGGTGCCGATATGCAGGGTGCCGGTGGGGCTGGGGGCGAGACGCACACGGACCGCCGCTCCAGTTGCCACCACTGGCTTCAACTCCTCAGACTGAATGAGAACGGGACTGACGGGGCTCGAACCCGCAACTTCCGCCGTGACAGGGCGGTGCTCTAACCGATTGAACTACAGTCCCAAATGCGCCGAGAGGCACTCCAGAGCAAGGGATCTGACCCAGCTCCGTGCCGCCTGTGCGACCTAAAAAGTATCCGTTGTCGCCCTGCCCTCCGTCAACCGGTGGGGCCAACAACAAAGCCCGCCGGGGGGCGGGCTTTGCGGATCGGTGGGCGGGCGCCTGCTGGCGCCAGGGGCTCAGGGGCGGAAGCCGGCGGGCTCGATCAACCGCACTTGGTTGCCACGGGCGGTGAATTCACGGCCTTGGTCGCTTTGCACCACAACGCGGCCACCGGATTTCACACGGATCACACGGGCGCGCACCCAACCGAGGGCGGCTGACTCCAGCACCTTGACCACATCACCGGGCTGTAGATCCAACTCCATGTCCGGAACGAAGAGACTGCAGGGGGAGAGCACCGAACGCGCCGTGGAGGACTTGAACCCCCGACATCAGGTTTTGGAGACCTGCGTTCTACCAACTGAACTAACGGCGCAAGGCCGATGCTCCCTCGGCCGAGCCCGATTCGATCGAAACCGAATCGCTCGGCGGGCCGCCACCGGCGGTGGCAAGCCTGGGAACTGAAGGCTGAAGGCCTCAGCGATCGAAGCGCTGCTTGACGCGGGTGGCTTTGCCCACTCGGTCGCGCAGATAAAAGAGCTTCGCCCGGCGCACTTTACCGCGGCGCTCCACTTTCACGGAAGCCACCTGGGGGCTGTGCAACAGGAACACGCGCTCCACGCCCACCCCTTGGAAGATGCGGCGCACGGTGATGGTTTCGTTGAGGCCACCGTGGCGCTTGGCGATCACCACACCCTCGTAGGGCTGGATGCGCTCCTTGTTGCCCTCGGTGATGCGCACGCCCACACGCACGGTGTCACCCACATAGATGTCGGGCAGATCCTTGGCCTGCTTGGCGATCTGCTCGGCTTCGAAGGCGCGGATCAGCTCGTGGGCGCTGAGCTTGCCCACGGTCACGGTTGTGCCGGCGGCCTTGGCGGCAGGCTTCTCGGCCACGGCCACGGCGGCTGTTGTGGAGGCCTCAACGGCTTCGGTGTTGGCCTCGACGGCCTCGGTGCTGGCCTCCACTGCAGGGGCTTCAGCAGCGGTCTCGGCGGCTGCGTCTCGGCGGCTGCGGAGGTGGTCTTGTCGGTGTTGTTCGCGTCAGTCATGTCCTTGGATTCCGCTGCCTTCCCGGCTGGTTGAACGCCCGGCCAAACGTCAAGTGTACCGGCTCAGGGTGCCCCCTCCCCTCCGGGGCTGCGCCTGCGCCAGCGCTGGCTGAGCAGCAGGGCGCCGCTGCCCAGCATCCACAGCAGCCCGAGGCCATTGAGCAGCACCACCAGGGGCTCGGCGGCGGGCCCCAGCCATTCCCCCTCGTGCAGGGCCATCAACCAATGCACCTGGTCCCGCTCCAGGCCGCCCCAGTCCTTCACCGGTAGGCCATGCCGCTGCACACCGTGAGCAGCAGCGGCGCCAGCACAAACGGGGCCGCGGCGGCATGCCAGCGGCGCACCTGGGTCAACAACGTCGACATGGCCGCAGGCAACGGACGCGGTGTTCAGGTTCTAACTTGATTTGGCGGGGCCTCAACCGTTGCGGCAACCATGGCGATGGCGCTCCCCTGACGCTGAGATGACGTTGCGATGAATCTGTTCGCCGATCTGCTGGCCGCCAGTCAGAAAACCCAGGCCCAGGCCAGTGCCGAGGCCCACCAGGCCCTGGTGACCCAAACCGGCCCGCGCATCCAGAAGAGCCGCCGCGGTGTGGAGGTGAAGAGCGCCCGCGAGATCGACACGATGCGCCAGGCCAGCCGCATCGTGGCCACGGTGCTGCGCGAGATCATCGAGATGGCCGCCCCGGGCATGAGCACCGGCGACCTCGACGCCCACGCCGAGCGCCGCATCCGCGAAATGGGTGCGGTGCCCAGCTTCAAGGGCTACCACGGTTTCCCCGCCAGCATCTGCGCCTCGATCAACCACGAGGTGGTGCACGGCATCCCCAGCCACAGGCGGGTGATCAAAGCCGGCGACCTGGTGAAGATCGACACCGGCGCCTACTTCGACGGCTACCACGGCGACAGCTGCGTGAGCATCTGTGTGGGGGAGGGGGTGCCGGAGCAGGCCCGCACCCTGTCGCGGGTGGCGCAGGAGTCGTTGATGAAGGGCTTGGCCACGGTGAAGGCGGGCAGCACCCTGCTCGACCTGGCCGGCGCCGTGCAGGACCACGTGGAGGCCCACGGCTTCGCCGTGGTGGAGGACTACACCGGCCATGGCGTGGGCCGCAACCTGCACGAGGAGCCTTCGGTGTTCAACTACCGCACCCGGGAGCTGCCCAACATGAAGTTGCGGGCGGGCATGACCCTGGCGGTGGAGCCGATCCTCAACGCCGGCAGCAAGGTGTGCCGCACCCTCAAGGACCGCTGGACCGTGGTGACCGTGGATGGTGGCCTTTCCGCCCAGTGGGAGCACACCATCGCCGTGACCAGCGACGGCTGCGAAATCCTCACCGACCGCGACGTTTGAACGCTGCCCTCAGGGGCTGGGTCGGCTCACCAGGGAGAAGTACAACCAGCGGCTGAGGCTGGCCAGGGGCATCAGCACGTAGGTGAGCGGGTTGGGGGTCACGATCACCAGGCTGCAGTTCCAGCCCACCTGCCGCAGGATTTCCCGGGCCACAAACCCGGCGCCCATCACTCCGATGGGGTTGAGGGCGGAGCGGAATGGCCCCAGCACCAGCCGCCGGATGCGCAGCTGCGGCCCCGCCAGGTCGAGGCTGCGCAGGCTGAGCAACTGCCCCTGCAGCCGTTTGCTGAGCTCGTAGAGGGGGCTCACCGCCGCCTGGATTTCGGCTTCGGAGGTGTTCATCCACAGCTCGCGCTGCGGGTGGCCCGGCGGATCGGCCTGGGCCAGCCGGGCAAACAGTTCCAGCAGCCGCCAGCTGCTGAGGGCATTCACCTGCAGCGACGCCTCCACGGCGGCGGCGCTGCGGTCGCCATGGCTGTTGAAGCCGTGGTTGATCACCAGCACGTGGCAGTCCGCCAGCACCGGCTCCAGGGCCGCTTCCTCGCCACAGCGCCAGACCACCTGCCGCAGGGGGATGGGGCGGCCCGCATCGTCGCTGAGCTCAAGCGGCTCCCCGCGGCTGGTGAGGGCCACCAGCGTGGCCCCCTGGCCGTGCAACTGGCGCAGCAGGGCCTGGCCAAGGCTGCCGCTGGCGCCGGTCACCGCCACGGTGAGGCCATCGAAGGGCAGCTGAACCATGCCGTTGGGGGAACTGTTGGCCGCCGCCGGATCAGCCTAGATTCGCCCGAACAGCGTTGTTCCCATGGGCCAGGCCAGTGCGCTGCTGATCGGCTCCTGCCAGGCCTTCAGCGGCAAGTCCGCCGTGGTGTTGGGGCTGGCCCGGCTGCTGCTGCAGCAGGGGGTGCCGGTGCGGCTGGGCAAGCCCCTGGCCGACAGCGCCGAGGCCACCCCGGATGGGGGCGAGCTGATCGATGACGATGTGCGCTTCGTCGGTCAGATCCTGGGCCTGGCGGACGACCAGCTGGTGCCCTCGGTGCATCTGCAGAGCAGCGAGGCGGCCCGGCAGCGCCTGCTGGCCGGCGACCTGCAGGCCGGCCCCGGTTTCGAGCGCCTGCGCCAGCGGCTCCAGGGCTGCAGCGAGGGGCTCACCCTGCTGGAGGCCTCCGGCCACCTGCACGATGGCCTGCTCTACGGCCTGAGCCTGGCCCAGGTGGCCCAGGGGCTGCAGGCGCCGGTGTTGCTCGTGCACGCCTGGGGAGCCTGCAGCAGTGTTGAGCCGCTGCTGGAGGCCCAACGGCTGCTGGGGGATTTGCTCTGCGGCGTGGTGCTCAATGGGGTGCCGCCGGAGCAGGTGGAGGCCCTGCGGGCCGATGTGGTGCCCGCGCTGGAGCAGCTGGGCCTGCCGGTGCTGGGGGTGATGCCGCGCTCGCCGCTGCTGCGCAGCGTCACGGTGGAGGAGCTGGTGCGTCGCCTCGATGCCCGGGTGCTCTGCTGCCACGACCGCCTCGATCTGCTGGTGGAGACCCTCTCGATCGGCGCCATGAACGTGAACTCCGCCATGGAGTTTTTCCGGCGCCGCCGCAACATGGCGGTGGTCACCGGTGCCGATCGCACCGACATCCAGCTGGCGGCCCTGGAGGCCTCCACCCAGTGCCTGATCCTCACCGGCGCCGGCGAACCGCTGCCGCAATTGATCTCCCGCGCCGAGGAGTTGGAGGTGCCGCTGCTGAAGGTGGAGCACGACACCCTCACCACCGTGGAGGTGGTGGAGAGCACCTTCGGCCACGTGCGCCTGCACGAATCGGTGAAGGCCACCTTCGCCTTCCGGTTGGTGGAGGAGCACTGCAATTTCCAGCCGCTGCTGGCGAGGCTGCGCCTGCCGGTTGCCGCTTGACCACTGCTAGTTTCGGGCTGTCAGCAGGTGGCGTGCGTTGACCCGGTCCCTCGATTTACCGGCCCTCGACCGGATTGACACCCTGGCCCAGGAATTGGCGATGCTGCAGGACCGCAGCAAGCGCCGCATCGCCATCCTTGGCAGCCGCCACGTGCCCGTGGTGTCGGTGCACCTGGTGGAGTTGGTGGCCCGCTCCCTGGCCCAGGAGGGCCACAGCCTGATCACCTCCGGATCCCAGGGGGTGAACGCCGCCGTGATCCGTGGTGTGCTGGAGGTGGATGCCTCGCGGCTCACGGTGCTGCTGCCCCAGAGCCTGGAACGCCAGCCGCGGGAATCGCGCGACCAGCTCGAGCGGGTGCTGCACCTGGTGGAGAAGCCGGAAAACGACGAGCTGCCCCTGCCGATGGCCAGCAGCCTCTGCAACCAGGAGATCATCCGCCGCTGCGATCAGCTGATCTGCTACGCCTTCCACGACAGCGAAACGCTGATCGCCAGCTGCCGCACCGCCGAAGACATGGGCAAGGTGGTGAGCCTGATGTACTTCGACTAGCCAGCCGCCAGCACCCCCTTCAGCCCCTCCACGTAGAGCACCCCGGTGCACACCATGGCGCCGGCCCAGCAGAGCGAGCGCACGGGCGGCAGGTTGGCCACATAGGCGGCGATGTAGGCCAGGCGCAGGGCCGGGTGGATCCAGGCGGCGATCACCGCGATCGGGTTGTGCACCTGGCCGATTAGGCACAGCAGGACCGCCGGGGCAAACAGGGTGAAGGCCTCAAAGCTGTTGAGGTGGGCCCAGTTGGCCCGCTTGCCCCACTCCGGCAGGCGATCCGCCATGGCCCGGGGGGCCGCCAGGTCGCTCAGTTGGAAATCGGCCTGGGAGCGGGCCGCCCCCAATGGCACCAGGCTGGCCACCACCACCCCGGCGGCCAGCAGCAGCGACCAGGCAAAGCTCGCATCCACGGGCAGCGGCGCCCGGGGGCGCAGGCGAATCGGTGACCCTTTTCTAGGGTGTGGTCCTCGCCCACCGCTGCCCCATGGCCGACACCTATTCCTTTGACGTCGTCTCCGACTTCGACCGCCAGGAACTGGTGAACACCCTGGACCAGGTGCGCCGCGACGTCTCCACCCGCTACGACCTCAAGGATTCGGGCACCGAGATCGACCTGGAGGAAACCAGTTTCACGATCACCACCGCCAGCGACATGACCCTGCAGGCGGTGGAGGACGTGCTGCTCCAGAAGGCCACCAAGCGCAACCTGTCGCTGAAGATCTTCGATTTCCAGACCCCCGAACCGGTGGGGGGCAACCGCCTCAAGCAGGTGGTGAAGCTGCGCAAGGGCCTCAGCCAGGAGCTGGCCAAGCAGCTGAGCAAAACCGTGCGCGATGAGCTCAAGAAGGTCACGGTGGCGATCCAGGGCGACACCCTGCGCATCACCGGCAAAAGCAAGGACGATCTCCAGGCCGCCATCAACCTGCTCAAGGGCCAGGACGTGGAGGTGCCCCTCCAGTTCCAGAACTACCGCTGATGCCCGCCGGCTGGCGGTTCTGGATTGATCGCGGCGGCACCTTCACCGATGTGGTGGCCTGTGGCCCCAACGGTGAGCTGCGGGTGGAGAAGGTGCTCTCCGAGCAGCCGGGCCGCGGCGACGACCCCGCCGTGGCGGCCATCCGCGCCATCCTCGGTCTGAGCGATCCCCAGGCTCCGATCCCGCCGGAGCGGGTGCTGGAGGTGCGCCTGGGCACCACCGTGGCCACCAACGCCTTCCTGGAGCGCAAGGGGGCCCCCACACTGCTGCTGCTCAACCGCGGCTTCGGCGATCTGCTGGCCATCGGCGACCAGCACCGCCCGGAGCTGTTTGCCTTGCAGATTTCGAGGCCCGAGCCGCTGCAGCGGAGGGTGCTGGAGGTGGGCGGCCGCCTGGCCGCCAGCGGCGAGGAGCTCGAGCCCCTGGCGATGGATGCGCCGTTGCAGGCCCAACTGCTCCAGGCCCGCGCCGATGGCTGCACCAGCGTCGCCGTGGCGCTGCTGCACAGCACCGTGAATCCGAGCCATGAGTTGGCCCTTGGCACCTGGCTGGAGACGTTGGGCTTCCAGACCGTGTGCCTCTCCCACCGGGTGAGCCCCCTGCCGAGGCTGGTGCCCCGCGGCCACACCACCGTGTTGGAGGCGGCGGTGGCGCCGGTGCTGCAGGGCTACCTGGCTCGGGTGCAGCGGCAGCTGGGCCCGCAGGTGCCCCTGCGGGTGATGCAATCCAGTGGGGTGCTCGCGGCCCCCGAGGCCCTGCGCGCCAAGGACACGATCCTCTCCGGCCCCGCCGGCGGCCTGGTGGGGGCGGTGCGCACCGCCGCCGCCGCCGGCTTCTCGCGCATCGTGGGCTTCGACATGGGCGGCACCTCCACCGACGTTTGCTACTGCGAGGGGGACTGGCCGCGGCGCGAGCAGGTGGAGCTGGGGGGCGTGCCGATCCAGGCGCCGATGCTGCAGATCCACACCGTGGCGGCGGGTGGTGGCTCCCAGCTGCACTTCGATGGGCTGCGGCTGGCGGTGGGTCCGCAGTCGGCCGGAGCGGTGCCCGGCCCGGCCTGCTACCGCCGCGGTGGACCCCTGACACTGACGGACGCCAACCTGCTGCTGGGGCGGCTGCGGGCCGAGCAGTTCCCCGCGCTGTTCGGCCCCGACGGCCGCCAACCGCTCGACCTGCCGCTGGTGCAGCGTCAATTTGGACAGCTGGCGGAGGCCATGGGCAGCAGCCCTGAAGCGGTGGCGGAGGGGGCGCTGGCGGTGGCGTTGGAGCGCATGGCCGAAGCGATCCGGCGCGTCTCGATCCAGCAGGGCCACGACCTGCGCCAGGCGGTGCTCTGCAGCTTCGGCGGGGCCGGCGGCCAGCACGCCTGTGCCCTGGCGGAGCAGCTGGGCATGGCCCAGGTGTTGCTGCATCCCCTGGCCGGGGTGCTTTCGGCCTATGGCATCGGCCTGGCGGAGGAGGGGCAACTGCAGGAGCAGGCCGTGGCGGAGCCGCTCACCCCCGAGCTGCTGCAGCGGTTGGAGCGTCAGCTGGTCGAAGTGCCGGGCCCATCGCCGCCGCAACGGCAGCTGCAGTTGCGCCTCGGGGACAGCGATCAGCTGTTGGCGGTGGCCTGGCCGCCCCAGGCGCCCTGCGGCGAACTGATGGAGGCCTTTGAAGCGCTCTACCGGCGCCGCTACGGCGACCTGCCGCAGGCCGGCCCAGGGGGGCGCCCGCCGGTGGTCGTGGAGCGGCTCACGCTGCTGCGCACCGGCG
>RHBP01000221.1 GCA_010030955.1 Synechococcaceae bacterium WBB_10_009
GCTCCCGCTCCAGGGTGGCCTCCAGGCTCAGGCGCCGGCCCTGGCACTCCTCCTGGAGGTTGGTGAGCTTCTGGCGGAACTCAGCCGTGAGCCCGCGCAGCTCGTCGTCGCTGAGGGGGGCCACCTCCTCCTCCAGCAGCGAGATGTCCGACACGATCGGCTGGTAGCGCTTCAGCTTGCGGGCATTGGGATCACCCAGCAGCAGCTTGAGCATGGAAGGGGCCGATGTGCGCTGCCGGCAGCCTACTGAGGCAGACCCTGGCGCCCACCGGCCCAGCCGGAGCGTTGCCGCACCTGCTGGCACCAGTCCAGGTGATCGAGGTACCAATCCACCGTGCGCTCCAGCGCCTGCTCAAAACTGTGGCGCGGGGCCCAGCCGAGCTCGCCCTCGATGCGGGCGGGATCAATGGCGTAGCGGCGGTCGTGGCCAGGGCGATCGGTTACGGGCGTGATCAGGCGGGCATGGGGCGCCCCTTGGGGGCGGCATTGATCCAACAGGCTGCAGATGGCCTCCACCACCTGCTTGTTGGTGCGCTCCCCATGGCCACCCACGCAGTAGCTCTGGCCGAGCTCGCCGCGGGTGGCCGCCAACAGCAGCGCATCCACATCCACGTGGTCGTCCACAAACAGCCAATCGCGCACATTCGCCCCATCGCCATAGAGGGGGATGGGCTCACCGGCCACCGCCTGCAGGATCACCACGGGGATCAGCTTCTCGGGAAACTGCCAGGGGCCGAAGTTGTTGGAGCAGTTGGTGAGCACCACCGGCAGGCCATAGGTGTGGTGCCAGGCGCTCACCAGGTGGTCGCTGGCCGCCTTGCTGGCGGAGTAGGGCGAACGCGGGTCGTAGGCGGTGGTTTCGCTGAAGCGGCCGCTGGGCCCGAGCGAACCGAACACCTCATCGGTGCTGATGTGGTGAAAGCGAAAGGCGGCCTGGCGCTCGGCCGGCAGCTGCTGCCAGTGGCTGCGCACCGCCTGCAGCAGGTTGAACGTGCCAATCACGTTGCTCTCCAGGAAGGCTGCTGGCCCCTCGATCGAGCGGTCCACATGGCTCTCCGCCGCCAGGTGCAGCACCAGATCGGGATCGGCCTGGCGCACGGCCGCCGCCGTGGCCTCGGCATCGGCCAGATCCACCCGCAGCAACCGATGGCGGGGATGGTCGCCGATGCTGGTGAGATCGCTGGCGTAGCCGCATTTATCGAGGTTGAACACCTGGGCATCGCTGCCGTTCAACAGGCGCCGCACCACCGCCCCGCCGATGAAGCCGGCGCCGCCGGTCACCAGCACCCGCTTGCAGCTGTCGGGCAATACCACGGTCATCGCTCGGGATCCGACGCCATTTCGGTGAAGGCTATGCGCTCCAGCACACGCCGCAGGGCAGTCCGCCAATGCACGGGATCCAGCCCCAGGGCCGCTCGGCTGCCGCTGCAATCGAGCAGGGAATAGGCGGGGCGACAGGCGGGCGTGGGGTATTGGGCGGTGGTGAGCGGCTGCACCCGGGCCGCCGTGCCCAGCAGGCCCAGCTCCACCGCCAGCTCGCCGATGGCCACGGCGAAGTCGTACCAGCTGGCGGCGCCGGCGTCGCTCCAGTGGAGGATCCGGGGCAGGGGCGTCGCCCCGTCGCGCCCCTGCCCCAGGGCCCGCCAACAGGCCTCCGCCAGGGTGTGGGTGGCCGTGGGGCAGCCCACCTGGTCGGCCACCACCCCCAGCTCGGGCTTCTCGCGGTGCAAGCGCAACAGCGTGAGGCAGAAGTTGCGGCCCACGGGCCCGTACACCCAGCTGGTGCGCAGCACCCGAGCGCCGGGCAGCTGCAGCGCCGCCGCCTCCCCCGCCGCCTTGCTGCTGCCGTAGACCCCCAGGGGATCCACAGCCTGGGCGGTGCCGTAGGGGGTGCCCTGACGGCCGTTGAACACAAAGTCGGTGCTGAGCTGCAGCAACTGGCCGCCGGTGCTGGCCAGGGCCTCGGCAAAGGCGGCCGGCGCACCCGCATTCACCGCCTGGGCCACGGCGGGTTCCTGTTCAGCGCGGTCCACGGCGGTGTAGGCGCCGGCATTGAGCACCGCATCGGGGCGCAGCTCCAACACCAGCCGCCGGCAGGCGTCGGCGTCGGCCAGATCCAGCGCCCATGCGCCGGCGCCACCGGATCGTGAGGTTGGGATCAACGTGACCTGCGCCGGGCAGGCCGCAATCAAGGCCTGGCCCAGCTGGCCGCCGGCACCGGTGAGCAACACCCTCATCCGAACA
>RHBP01000222.1 GCA_010030955.1 Synechococcaceae bacterium WBB_10_009
GAATGGCCGATCAACACCAGAGGCCGTCCGCCGGCCTGCTGCCGGATCGCCTCGGCCAGCCAACGGCCGTAGCTGGCCAGGCTGGGCTGCAACCCCCTGGGCCGGGGCTCATGGCCGAAGCCCGGCAGGTCAGGGCACCAGGCCTCCTGGCGATCACCCCAGTGCTGCAGCAGCGGCTGCCAGAGCCGCCCAGCCAGCAGCCACCCATGCACGCACACCAGCATGGGAGAGGATCGGGTGGTCTCCATCGACGCGACTGCTCGTAGATCTGTGTCAGAGCTGCTCAATCATCTCTATGGGCAGCAGCATCGCCTCTGCACCACCCCCTCAGGCCAGGTCACTCTGGTGCTCAGCCGTGACCGTGAGATCGACCTGATCGAACTGGAGCAGCTCTGCGACGCGGTGGGCTGGAGCCGCAGGCCCCTGCGGCGGGTGCGCCGCGCCCTGCAGAACAGTCTGTTGCTGGTGGGTCTCTGGCGTCATGATCCGCGCCTGCCCAAGCTCGTGGGCTTTGCCCGTTGCACCGGTGATGGCGTCATCGATGCCACGATCTGGGATGTGGCCGTGCACCCCCTGTATCAGGGCGCGGGTCTGGGCAAACAACTCATGCACTACGTGCTGGACCTCTTGCGGCAACAACAGGTCCAGCGGGTGAGTCTGTTTGCCGATCCCGAGGTGATCGGCTTCTATGCGGCTCAGGGCTGGGAACTCGAACCGCTCGAACGTCGTTGTGCGTTCTGGTATGCCTCATAGAGGCGATCGGCAGCACAGCCGCGGCGCCAGGCCCGTCGCAGGAACGCGTTGCTCAGGCTGGTGCCGACCAGGCCGAGCCGCTCCCAGCGGCGGGCATCGACCGTGATCGCCAGACCCAGGGCGCACAGCCGTCCCTGACGGCCCAGGCGCTCCACAAACTCCAGGTCTTCCATGAGTGGCAGCGGGCGCAGACCGCCCACCCGCTGGTAACAGGCGCGCCGCAACAGCAGACCCTGGTCGCCATAGGGGCGTTGCAGCAACGCGCTGCGCAGGGCCACCAGTTGCTCCAGCAGGCGGTAGCCCAGCCCCCCATGGTCGATGCGCAGATCGCCATACCAGGCCCGGGGCTGGGCCGCTGCAGGGGTGGCCACTGCGGCCTGCAGCGGCAGCGCCCAGTCGGGCGGTAAGCGCACATCGGCATGCAGCAACCACAGCCATGGAGCTGTGGTGTTGGCGATGCCGGCGAGCAGCTGGCCACCGCGCCCTGGCTGAGCCCGGATGACGCGGGCACCGGCCAGAGCAGCGATGGCAGGGGTGTGGTCGGTGCTGCCGCCATCCACCACCACCCGTTCGGCGATCAGTGCGGGGGCGCGCGCAAGGTCGGCCAGCAAAGCCGGCAGGCGGCCCGCCTCCTGCCGCGCCGGGATCACCACGGCGATGGACGGCAAGGCAGCCTTCATCGCCACACCAGCAGATCGCCGATCGCGTCGAGATCGCTCTGCTGCGGCAACAGCACCGGGGCCAGCCCCAGCTGATCGGCCCTGGCCAGGGTCTGCTGGAACACGCGGTCACCGCCCCAGTCGATCCCGGCAAACAGAGCGCTGGCTCCACGGTTCAGTCCCACCAGCCAGTACCCCCCATCAGCCGCTGGACCCAGCACGCAGGGAGCCTGCCCCAGGGCCGCAAAGGCCAGCTGCAGGTCGGCCGCCGTCAAGCAGGGGAGATCGCTGCCCACCAGCACAACCTGGCGGTAGCCCTGCCGCAGGCCGGCCATGAACTGGCGGGCCATGCGCTCGCCCAGGCCGCCCCGGCCCTGGGTCACAGCCTCGAGCGACTGACCGCAGGGCAGCAACCGGGCCGCGGCAGCCGGACCGGCACCGGCCAGAGCCAGCCGGCCCCGGGCTCCCACGGCAGCGGTGCCCTGCGCCAGCACCGCCAGGGCATGGCCGAGCAGGCGCTGCTGCACCCGCGCCGCACGCGCGGGGCCCAGGCCGCCTGCCGCCAGCCGCGACTTGCAGCGCCGCGGGGCCGGCCAACGGGCCATGACCACCACCAGCCGGGTCGGTTTCAACGCTGGCGAGGCAGTTCGGCCGGTCGCAGGGTGAGCGTGAGCTGCCGCTCACCCCGGCGCACCCGCAGGGTCAGGGGTGCACCGACCCGGGCCCCATCGACGGCGAGCTGCACTTCAGAGGGATTGCGCACGTCGCGACCGCCGACGGTCTCGATCAGATCGCAACTGCGCAGGCCGCCGGCGGCGGCAGGGCT
>RHBP01000223.1 GCA_010030955.1 Synechococcaceae bacterium WBB_10_009
TGCGCCCCCAGGGGGGCACCGCCGCCTTCCATCGCCGCCACTGGCGCGGCTGGGCCCGGGAGCTGGCCCCCAGCCTGCTGTTGCTGGGGCTGCTCAGCGGCGTCGCCCTGGGGCTGGGGTGGCCGCTCTGGGTTGGCCTGGGCTGGGGCGGACTGCTGCCGGCCCTGCTGGTGCCCTGGTCCCTGGGCCGGCGCCTCGGCGGCCACAGCGGCGACAGCTATGGCGCCTGCGTGGAGTGGACCCAGAGCCTTTGCCTGCTGCTCTGGGGGCTGTTGTTGCTCTGGGGCCGTTAGGGCAGGCGCAGGCAGAAGGCGTTGCCGTTGCTGGGCAGATCGGGGTTGTGGGGATCCAGGGCCGCCGGCGGCACCTGCAGCTCCAGCGAGCCCCCCAGCTGCGCGGCCAGCTCCCGGGCCAGGGCCAGCCCCAGGCCACTGCCGGGGCGGCCAGCGCCGGTGCTGCCCCGTTGCCCGCGCCCAAAGATGCGCGTGCGCTCATCAGGAGGAATCTCGGGGCCGCTGTCCCACACCGTGAGGGTGATCGGCCCTTGGCCGCCCTCTGCTGCCGGTTCGCTCTGGCAGAGCAGCCCGATGGCGCCGCCGCTGCGGCTGTAGCGGAAGGCGTTTTCCAGCAGGTTGGCCAGGATTTCGGCCACGGCGTTGGCATCGCCCCGCCAGGCGGGCAAGCGGCCATCGTTGGGGCCGTGCCAGGGGCGCCCCTGCAGGCTGGCGGTGGCGGCCGCCCGCTGCAGCAGCGGGCCCAACAGGGCCTCCAGGGGTTGGGGCTCGGCCCCCTGCAGGCCCGGGGGCAACAGCAGCAGCGTGGGGCCGCCAGGGGCGGCGAGGCTGGGGGCGGCGGTTTGATCGATGGCCTCGATCGCCTCGAGGTAGCGGTTGATCTGGCCCTGCTCGTGCAGCAGGTTGTCCACCAGGGTGAGGTTGGCCGCATCGCCATCGAGGCGGCGCCGCAGCAGCTGGCCGAAGGTGCGCAGGGCCGCCAGGGGGTTGCGCAGCTGGTGCACCAGCAGGCGCAGCTGATCCTCCCGGCGGGCCAGTTCTCGCCCCAGCTGCTGCTGATCCTGGTCGAGCCGCAACGCCTGGGTGAGGCAGCGGGCGGTGGCCTCCAGGCGAGCCTCCAGGGCGGGCGGCCACGGGAGCTGCTCGGCATCCACCCGCAGGGCCCCCAGCAGCAGGGCGCCATCGCGCAGGGCCAGCCAGCGGCGGGTGTCAGGCTCCGGCGCCCCGCCCGAGGCGGCATCGAGAGGATCGTCGCCGCTGAGGGCCAGGGCCGCCGGCCAGTGGCCGATGGCCATCAGCGTGGGCTGGCCGCTGTCGCCCGGCAGGGCCGCATACACCACCAGCGCCCGGAGATCGGGACGATCTGTGAATTGGGCAAGCTGCTGGTCCAGCAGGGCCAGAAACCGCTTGGAGACTTGCATCTGAGCGGTGGCTGGGGGGTCCCGGGTGGTGGCTGTGCCAGAACCTGGCGCAACCGGTGATCCAAATCCGGGAAAAAGTCTTAAGATTCAGGTATCGACCAATACCTCGCAGTCCGGGAGCGGACGGCGCGGCATCGGGCCGGAAGCCCCGGTTGCAGATCCTTGCAATCGAGGCTACAGCAGAGGCAGTTGCGTCCTCTGCTGGTTCCGAGTCTGGTGTCGTGGCACCGGCCCTCCTGGTTGGCAGATGTTTGGGCGTTGCCGAAGCCGGCGGCAGTTGTCTGCGGGCTTCTCATCGTTCGTCCTCTAGTCCCACCCTCCGGGTTCCGTCCATGTCCAAAAAACGCAAACGCGTCAGCCGCCGGCGTCTCGCCGGCCAGCGGGTGCTGGCCCATGTGGCCACCCACAACCTCGAAACCGGTGAGCACAAGCCCGTCACCGCCGCCCGTCGGTTCATTGCTGAGGGCAACATCGTGCCGCCGGCGATCCTGAACGTCCGTCGCAACGAGCACACCACCGATCGCTTCTTCTGGGGCGAGAAGGGTCTGTTCAGCGCCCAGTACGCCGAGGAAAACCACTTCCTGTTCCCGTCCCTGCGCGCCATCGTCGACCGCATCGGTGAGGACACCCTGTTTGCGGGCCTCGAATCCCTGGCCGCCGACGACTGGGAGGAAATGGAGGAGTACGAGTACGCCTTCGTCTGAGGCGTTCCCGCCCGCGAGCGATGCAGCCACTTCACTTCAGCCGGCCCCCATCAGGGGCCGGTTTTTTTGTGGCTCCTTCATGGCTGCA
>RHBP01000224.1 GCA_010030955.1 Synechococcaceae bacterium WBB_10_009
GCCCCAATCCCGCAGCGAATCGAGATTGCCCATGAACAGGCACTGATCCAAAGCGGCATCAATCCGCGCCAGGCCACGGGTGATCTTGCGGGTCACGAAGGTTTCTCCGCGACGCGGTGATTCGTGGTTGAACAGCACCCCGTTGCAGGCATACATCCCGTAGGCCTCGCGGTAATTAACCGTGATCCAGTAGCCATAAAGCTTGGCCACCGCATAGGGGCTGCGGGGATAGAAAGGGGTGGTTTCCTTCTGGGGGATTTCCTGCACCAGGCCATAGAGCTCGCTGGTGCTGGCCTGGTAAATGCGCGTTTTCTGGGTGAGGCCCAGCATGCGCACCGCCTCCAGGATCCGCAGCGTGCCCAGGGCATCGCTGTTGGCGGTGTACTCCGGCGCCTCAAAGCTCACCGCCACATGGCTCTGGGCCCCCAGGTTGTAGATCTCATCGGGCTGCACCTGCTCGATGATCCGAATCAGGTTGGTGCTGTCGGTGAGGTCGCCATAGTGCAGCACCAGCCTCGGATCGGCCTCATGGGGATCCTGGTAGAGGTGATCAATGCGGCTGGTGTTGAAGCTGCTGGCCCGGCGCTTGATGCCATGCACCACATAGCCCTTCTCCAGCAGCAGCTCCGCCAGATAACTGCCGTCCTGCCCCGTGATGCCGGTGATCAAGGCCACACGGCCGCTGCAATTCACGCTCGCGGGGTTGAAGGCCATGGGCTGATCTGCGCTGCAGCCATTAGAACCCACCCCCAGCCACCAGGCGCTGGTACAGGTGCAGGTGCTGGGCCGCCACCTGTTGCGGCTGAAAGCGCTCAGCCGCCTGTTGGCTGGCGCGCCGCGACAGGGCCTGGCGGCGGTGGGGATCGTCCAACAGCACCCTCAGGCCCTGCTGCAGCGCCTCGGGGGTGAACTGGGGCAGCAAGTAGCCGCTGCACAGGTGCTCCACCACGGAGCCCACGCCACTGTCGGCCAGGGCCACCACCGGCAACCCGCAGGCCTGGGCTTCCGCCGCCACCTGCCCAAAGGTTTCCTGCTGCGACGGCACCACCAGCAGATCAGCCGAGCGGTACAACGCCGCCAACTGGCGGGGGTCGCGGATCAGGCCATGGTGCTGCCAGGGCTGGGGCCAGTGCAGGCCGGCAGGGGGCAGCTCACCAAAGCTGGCGCACCGCCACTGGGGATACTCCCGCTCCAGCCAAGCGAGCAACGGTTCCAGCAGCTGCCATCCCTTGCGGGGATCACTGAAGGCATTGGAGCCCCCGAACAGCAACAGCGGCCGCTGGGGATCGCGTCGCGGGCCTGGCTCCTGGGGGCCCTCAAAAAACAACGGATCCACCGCGTTGGGGATCACGGCAATCGGACGCGGTTGGCGCAGGGCTTGAAACACCTCCGATCGCTCCGCCCGCTGAGCGGCCCAGGGGCTGGGGGCGATGAACTGGATCCCCTCCGGGATCGCACGCTGTTTGATGGCCACCGCCAGCGGGTCGAAATCGAATCCCAACCCCATCGGCGCGGCATCGCCGAGTGTGGGATAAGGAAGCACCCCGAGCACGGGCCAGAGGTCATGCAGGGTCCACACCAGTGGCTTTCTCAAGCGCGGCAGGCTGAACAACGACAGAAAACCAGTGCCCAGCCAATGCAGGTGGATCAGATCCGCCGGCCAGCGCCGGAGCGCACCACTGCGCAGGCCGGGCGTGATTGAGAGGTGAATGCCAATCCTGCGCCGATCGAAGCGGTCCACCGCCCGCCCCAGCAGGCGAGACGCACCGGCGGAACGGGTCCACATCCACGGGGAGGCCTCAGCAGGGCTAATCCAATCGGCCTCGGCGCCGGCGGCCTGCAGGGCGGCCTGCAGCCGCCGAGCGGCGATGTCCGAGCCGCTTCCTGCGGGAGCCCCGGAGAGCTGCAGGCTGCGGGGCCAGCCGCTCATCGCTGCCGCAGGCGCCGCCATTTGCGTAGCAGGCGCTCCACGGGGCCTGGATCGCGGTATTGATGCCGTTGGGTGAGCTGGTCGTGCAGGGGGCTGGGGCGCACAAAGCGGGGATGCTGCAACGGGAACCGCATGGCCTCCGGCGCAGGCAGCGGGCAGTCCTCAGCATTGGTGTGGGTGGCATCGGGCCCGAAGCCGGCATTGCGCACCAGGCAGCGATCGGGCACGCAGGAAAGCATGCCGGACTTCCAGTGGCTGTAGGTCCAGGCGAAATCCCAAGTGTCGATCTC
>RHBP01000225.1 GCA_010030955.1 Synechococcaceae bacterium WBB_10_009
GCCGCCAGCTGGATGTCGGTGCGATCGGCGCCGGTCACCACCGCCATGTTCCGGCGCCGCCGGAAGAATTCCATCGCGGCGTTGACGTTCATGGCCCCGATCGAGAGGGTCTCCACCAGCAGATCAAGCCGATCGTGGCAGCACAGCACCCGGGCCTCGAGGCGGGTCACCAGCTCCTCGACGGTGACACTGCGCAGCAGCGGACTGCGGGGCAGCACACCGCAGACCGGAATGCCCAACCGCCCCAGTGCGGCTCCGATCTCGGCACGCACCGTGGCCACGGCATCGGGCTGTACCCCGTTGAGCACCACCCCGACCAACAAGTCACCAAGCCGGGCCTTGGCCTCAAGCAGGGGCTCGATGCTGCGCGCATCACTCCAGGGATGAACCAGCAGCACCGGCACCTCCAGGCCCCGGGCCAGCTGCACCAGGCTGAGTCCGTACAGCAACCCCTCGGCCAGGGTGCCTGCGGCCTCCAGCAGCACGGTGGCCCCCCGGTCAAGGGCGGCAAGCTGGGCACGCACGGCGGCCAGGGCCTGGGCCTCGGCATCACCGGGGTGGGGTTCAAGCAGCCTGGACCGGGCCGAGGCCGCGCTCAACTGCTGCAGCGAGGGCAACAGGCGCCCGGGCTGGAGTCCCAGGGTCGAACCGATGAACTGGACATCGTCATCCAACAGACCATCGGCGCGCATCGGGGCCCCGGGCTGCGCCTCCCCCTCAACACTGGTGGCCAGCGGCTTGCCGTAATGCACATCGGCCCCGGCGGAGAGCAGCTGACGCAGAAGCCCCAACACCACCGCCGACTTGCCGCCGAAGGCCTCGCAGGAGCCGATCAACAGGGTTGAAACCCCTGTTGGCGGGAGAGCTGAAACCATGCCAAACGCTCCCGAACCGGCGAGTGATGACCAATTTATGTGGAGGTTTCCTCACCCAGAATCAACCACTGCCAGAAGTCGTCGGGCAGATCTCCGGTCGGCTCGCTGGTCTGGGCGCCCGCAAGCCAGCGCAGCAGACGATGGGCAGGCATCGCAAAGTCGTACTGAATGGCCGGGTGTTCCGGAAAGGTGAGCGCACAGCGTGTGGGCTCCAGCGGCGCCCGGGCGGCGGCCCACTGCAACAGGTAGGTCCGCCTCTCCCCCCCATCCAGACGGCGCACCCCCGCGAAGCTCCCCTGCAGCAGCACCAGCAGTGCCTGCTCGAGTGCAGGCTCAAGGCCTCCCCAGTAGGGGGCAAACAGGGGCAGCAGCACCGCCGTCGAGACGGACGCGGTGCCGTCGCCGGCCGGGGCGCCGGCGTCATGCATGCCTTCGCGCGTGAACATGGGTTGTCCCATGCTGGCGCCTGCGGCCGCATCTGCGCCATCCACGCCCAGTGCATGCCATGACATCAGCTCAGATCACGGTGGCGGTCACGGGGGCAAACGGTGCCCTGGGTCGGGCCCTGCTCCAGCGTTGGCATCAACGGGGAGCGCACCTGGTGGCCATCAGCCACAGCGCCGCACCACTGCAACTGCACGACCGCGCTGGGGCACTGATCCCCCTGCGGCAACTGAGCTGGCAGGTGGGTCAGGAGCAGGCCCTCCTGGCCCAGCTGGGCACGGTCGATGTGCTGGTGCTCAACCACGGCATCAACCTCCAGCAACAGCGTGATGCCGAAGCGACCGCCCGGAGCCTCGAGGTGAATGCCCTCAGCAGCTGGCGGCTGCTGGAGGGCTTTGCGGCCCTGGTGGCCAGCCGCAGCGAGGCCGAACGAACCACCAGACCCAGGCCCGAGGTCTGGATCAACACCTCAGAGGCCGAGATCGAACCGGCCTTCAGCCCGCTCTATGAGATCAGCAAACGCCTGCTGGGGCAGCTGCTGAGCCTGCGCAGCCTCGATCTGGCCAGGGCGGTGCGGATCCGGCGGCTGGTGCTGGGACCATTTCGCTCGGCGCTCAATCCGGTGGGGCTGATGCCGGTGGGTTTCGTGGCAGACCAGGTGCTGCTGCAGGCCTCCCTGGGTTGCAACCTGATCCTGGTGACCCCCAATCCCCTGATCTACGTGGTGATGCCGCTCACCACGCTGAGCCGCTGGCTCTACAACACCCTGCTGACCAGTGCCTGAAGGCTGAGCGCGGGGCCTGAGGGCTGAGCGGGGCCTAGAAGTCGCGATCGGTGAGGATTTCACAGCCATCGCTGGTGACCGCGATGGTGTGCTCCCACTGGGC
>RHBP01000226.1 GCA_010030955.1 Synechococcaceae bacterium WBB_10_009
GCCAAGTCCACTGCCAAGTCCGCCGCGAAACCCGCCGCCAAACGGGCGGTGGCCAAGGCGAAGCCCGCCGTGAAGGCCAAGGCCGTCACCAAGGCGGCCGCCAAGCCCGCCGCCAAACCTGCGGCCAAGCCCGTTGCCAAGGCGCGTCCCGCCGCCAAGGCCCCTGCGCGCAACCCCTTGCGCAAAACCGCGGTGAAGGGCAGCACCGCCGTGAAGCCCGCCACCGCCGCCAAGGCCAAGTCGTCGGGTTCGTCGGTGGCCAAGCGCATGGCCAAGGCGGTGAGCCGCCTCAGCGCCAGCACAGCGGTGGCCTCAGCCCCCGGCACCAACGGCTCCGGCAGCCTCACCGCGGTGCGCTGAGCCCGTGGGGTCAGTGCGGCCTCGCTACCAGAGGCTGCACTGACCCTGTTGGCGCAGCAGATGATCGGCCAGCACCAGCGCCACCATCGCCTCCACCATCGGCACGGCCCGCGGCAGCACGCAGGGGTCGTGCCGACCTTTGGCCTCCAGGGTGGTGGCCTCACCGCGGGCGTTGATCGTTTGCTGGGCCTTGCGGATGGTGGCCGTGGGCTTGAAGCCCACCCGGATCACGATCGGCTCGCCATTGCTGATGCCGCCCTGGATGCCGCCTGAATGGTTGGTGGCCGTGTGCAGGGAGCCATCGGCGGTGGGCAGGAAGGCGTCGTTGTGTTCGCTGCCCTTCAGCAGCGTGCCGCCGAAGCCGGAGCCGATCTCAAAGCCCTTGGTGGCCGGCAGCGACATCACCGCCTTGGCCAGGTCGGCTTCGAGCTTGTCGAACACCGGCATGCCAAGCCCCACCGGTGGCTGGCGCACCACGCAGCTGATCACGCCGCCGCAGGAGTCGCCGTCGCGGCCGATCGCCTCGATGCGTTCGATCATTTGCTCGGCCATGGCGGCATCGGGGCAGCGCACGATGGTGCGTTCCACCGCCTCCAGGCTCACCTGGGCTGGATCCACCTGGGCTTCCAGGGTGTGGATGCGCTGCACCCAGGCGATCACCTCGGTGCCATGGGCTTTGGCGAGCAGTTGCTTGGCGATGGCTCCCGCCGCCACGCGGCCGATGGTTTCGCGGGCGGAGGCACGGCCGCCGCCGCTGCGGGCCTGGATGCCGTACTTGGCTTGGTAGGTGGCGTCGGCGTGGGAGGGGCGGAAGGCCACCTCCATCTCCTTGTAATCCTGCGGGCGTTGGTCCTTGTTGCGCACCACCATGGCAATCGGCGTGCCGAGGGTCACCCCATCCAGCAGGCCACTCAGGATCTCCACCCGGTCGTCTTCTTTTCGGGGGGTGGTGATCTTGCTCTGGCCCGGTTTGCGCCGGTCCAGCTCCGTTTGGATCGCCTCCAGATCCAGCTCCAGCCTTGGCGGGCAGCCATCCACGATCACGCCCACACCACCGCCGTGGGATTCGCCGAAGGTGGTGATCCGGAAAAGGTCGCCGAAGCTGCTGCCCATGGGCCGAATGCGCTGGGCTGAGCCTACAAACTGGGCTCAGGTTGCAGCTTTGGGGCCCGGTGAGACAGCAGGAGCGTGCCGCTCTGATCATGCAGAGGCTCGAGCAGCACTACCCCGAAACGCCGGTGCCCCTCGACCACAGCGATCCCTTCACGCTGTTGATTGCCGTGCTGCTGAGCGCCCAGTGCACCGACAAAAAGGTGAATGAGGTGACGCCCGCGCTGTTCGTGGCGGGCCCCACCCCTGAGGCGATGGCGGCCTTGCCCGAGGCCACGATCCTGGGCCACATCCGCCAGCTGGGGCTGGCCAAAACCAAGGCCCGCAATGTGAAGCGCCTGGCGGAACTGTTGCTGGAGCGCCACGGCGGTGCTGTGCCCAGGAGCTTTTCAGCCCTTGAGGCCCTGCCCGGTGTGGGCCACAAAACGGCATCGGTGGTGATGGCGCAGGCCTTCGGTGTTCCCGCCTTTCCGGTGGACACCCACATCCACCGCCTGGCCCAGCGTTGGGGCCTGAGCAGCGGCGTGAGCGTGACCCGCACGGAAACCGATCTCAAGCGGCTGTTCCCCAAACAGGCCTGGAACAAGCTGCACCTGCAGATCATTTTTTATGGCCGTGAGTTCTGCACCGCCCGCGGCTGGTTCACTTTCGGCCACGCCACGTTTGCCCTGCTGTTCTTCTTCGGTCACATCTGGCACGGTGCTCGCACCCTTTACCGCGA
>RHBP01000227.1 GCA_010030955.1 Synechococcaceae bacterium WBB_10_009
AGCAGCGGCAGCAGCAGGGTTGCTCCTCAGCGCTACGACACCCTGCCGCTCTCCAGCGTCCGCCAGGCGGAACAGCAGGACCGGTTCCTCGACGGCGGGGAGCTCAACAACCTGGTGACCTTTTTCCAAAGCGGTCAGCTGCGGGTTGAGGCGGCGCGGCGCGTGTCCGCCAACGCCGAGGCGATCGTGGCCCGCGCCGCCAGCCGGATCTTCGCCGGCGGCACCCCCCTCTCCTATCTGGACGCACCGCTGAGCCCGGTGACCAGTGGCGAGGGCACACCGCTCGCCAGCGACCAGGCCGCCTTCCAGCGCTCGGTGCAAACCTTCGCCGGCGCCAGTGGCAGCATCCAGCGCGGCAATGTGTTCACCCGCCTGCTGGAGGGTGCCGGCGGCGACGCCGATGTGCGCGTGGTGCTGCCCACCGGCTTCAGCCCGATTTCGGTGGCCCGCTACGGCACCGAGCGGATGAAGAAGTCGATCCGCGACATGGCCTGGTTCCTGCGCTACGTGGGCTATGCCGTGGTGGCGGGGGATCCCAGCATCCTGCGGGTCAACACCCGCGGCCTGCGCGATGTGCTCGAGAAGGGCTGCTCCCTGGCGGCCACCAACGTGGCCCTGCAGGAGATGCGCGCCGGCGCCGCCGAGCTGCTCAAGGACCTCCCCGAAGCCCGCAAGCTGCTGATCGACAGCTTCAACGTGCTGATCGAAGAGCTGGCGGTGCCCACCCCCTCGCCCCGCCAACGGCTGGGCAGCCCGGAAAACCAGGGTCTGCAATTGCCCGCCATTTACGCCCTGGCAGCCCAGGGCAAAGCGCTTCGCTACACCATGAAGCCCGCCATGACGGGCGCCCAGAAGGCCGAGGTGGTCCGCGCCGCCTACCGGCAGGTGTTCGAGCGCGACATCGCCAAGGCCTACAGCCAGGTGCCCTGCCCGGTGGAAGCCACCCAGGTGCGCCAGGGCGACATCTCGATGCGCGAATTCATTCGCGCCCTAGGCCATAGCAAGGAATACCAGCAGCAGTTCTTCGGCCGCTTCGTGAACAGCCGCGTGGTGGAGCTGGCCTTCCGCCATTTCCTCGGCCGCGGCATCAGCTCCAAGGAGGAGTTCACCCGCTACTTCGACATCGTCTCCGCCCAGGGCCTCAAGGGCTTGGTGGACGCGCTGATCAACACCATGGAGTACGCCCAGGTGTTCGGCGAAGAAACAGTTCCCTACCTGCGGGACATCGGTGAGGAGGCTCAGGAGAGTGCCGGTTGGGGGTCCAACCGCAAGCTGTTCCGCTTCAGCGCCCCGTTTGAAGGCGCACCCCAGTACGTCACCCTCTACGCCAGCTACCGCCAGCCCTACGCCGACCAGCACCCCTACGGCGGTGGCAACGACCCGCTGGGCCTCAACTACGGCGCGATCTTCCCCTCCAGCACCGCCAGCGTCAGCACCCGGCCGGCACCGCTCAGCTACGACACCCGCCGGATCCTGGTGGGCAATGGCATGCGCCAGCCCGGCCAGATGAACAGCCCGCAGTTCCGCGCCTCCGTGCCCCGCAAGCTGGGGCCGAAGGTGGTGCGTCTGCAGCAGATCGCCACCGGTGGCGCCTCGGTGCCGCGCCGCGGCGGCCAGCCCAGCATCCGCAACACCGAAGCCAGCACCCAGGCGGTGATCCAGGCGGTGTATGTGCAGATCCTCGGCAACAGCGGCTACGCCGGCGAGCGCAACACCGTTGAGGAGATCAAGCTCGAGAACGGCGACCTCAGCCTGCGCGAGTTCGTGCGCCAGGTGGCCCGCAGCGATGCCTTCCGCCGGCGCTACTGGAGTGGCCTGTACATCTGCAAGGCCATCGAGGTGATGCACCGCCGCATCCTGGGCCGCCCCAGCTTCGGCCGCTGGGAGATCGACGCCTACTTCGATGTGGCCGCCCGCAAGGGGTTCTATGGCGTGGTCGACGCCATGGTGAACAGCCGCGAATACAACGATTGCTTCGGTGAGGACACCGTTCCCTACGAGCGCTTCATCACCCCCACCGACCTCAACACCCGGCGGGTGCCGGCCCTCAAGCGCGCCTTCAACGCGGCCGCCTACGCCGACATCACCCCGCGCATCCGGCCTGAGGTGACCCCGCCCGAAAGCTTCCGCGGCAGCGGCAGCCTCACCGAGCGCAACCTGCCCGGGCGCACCGGCGTGGTGCGCGGCGGC
>RHBP01000228.1 GCA_010030955.1 Synechococcaceae bacterium WBB_10_009
TGGCGGTGCGCGGTGCCGCCCAGCGCGCCATCGAGCGGGCCCGGGCCGGCGAAGGCCCCACCCTGCTGGAGTGCCTCACCTACCGCTTCCGCGGCCACTCCCTGGCGGACCCCGATGAACTGCGGGCCGAGGCGGAGAAGGAGTTCTGGGCCCAGCGCGATCCGATCAAGCGCCTGGCGGCCCACCTGATTGAGCACAACCTGGCCAACGCCGATGAGCTCAAGGCGATCGACAAGGAGATCGACGCCGAGGTGGCCGATTGCGTGGAGTTTGCCCTGGCGGCCCCCGAGCCCAAGGCCGAGGAGCTCACCCGTTACATCTGGGCGGAAGACTGAGCTCGGCCGGGGCCTGATCCCTACAGCCCGTGCACCCGGGCCTGTTCCCGGGCGGCCCGGAACACCAGGCTGTGGCGCTCCACCAGCGGCACCAGCTCGTCGTAGCCGCCGCCGATCACCGTGGCCACCGGAATCTGGCGCCGCAGACAGGCATCCAGCACCAGCCGGTCGCGCTGCAGCAGCCCGGTGCTGCTGAGGTTGAGGCGCCCCAGCCGGTCGCCGTGGTGGGGATCCACACCGGCGTTGTAAAGCACCAGTTGGGGCCGCACCTGATCGAGCAGCTCGGGGATGCGATCGCCCACGGCAACCAGGTAGTCGTCGTCGCCGAGGCCATCGGCGAGGGGAATGTCGACGTCGCTCTGTTGTTTGTGCAGGGGGAAGTTGCTGGCGCAGTGGGCCGACAGGGTGAACACCCGCGGGTCGTCGGCAAAGATGGCGGCGGTGGCATCCCCCTGGTGCACGTCCAGGTCGATCACCATCAGCCGCTGCACCGCCCCCTCCTGCAGCAGCACCCGGGCGGCCACGGCGCAGTCGTTGAAGATGCAGAAGCCGCTGCCGTGGCCGGGGAAGGCGTGGTGGGTGCCCCCCGCCAGGTGGCAGGCCAGCCCGTGGCGCAGGGCCAGCCGCGCGGTGAGCACCGTGCCCCCCACCGCCAGCCAGGTGCGCTGCACCAGCGGCCCCGTGGCCGGCAGGCCGATGCGCCGCTGCTCGCTGCTGCTCAGTTCGCCGCGGGCGAAGGCCTGGTGGTAGTGCCTGTCGTGCACCAGTTCCAGCCAGCGGCGGGGCACCGGCAGCGGCTGGGCGAATTGCTGGGGCTCGGCGAGGCCTTGGTCGAGCAGCAGCTGGTGCAGCAGCCGAAATTTGGCCATCGGAAAGCGATGGCTGCTGGGCAGCGGTGCCGAGTAGGCCGGGTGGTAGACGAGGGGCGGCCTCAGGGCAGCGGCATCACATCGCTGTGGGCATTCTGCGGGTGAGGTGCCGCAGCTTGCGCAGCGCCTTGAGCTCCACCTGCCGCACGCGTTCCCGCGACACATCGAGCATGCGGCCGATCTCCGCCAGCGTGTGGCGCTCCTCCCCCTCCAGCCCGAAGCGCAGCTCCAGCACCTGGCGCTCCTGGTCGGTGAGGTGGCTGAGCCAGCGCCCCAGCTGTTCGTGGTGAATGCTGCGCTCCACCTGCTCCAGGGGCTCGGCGTGGCTCTGGTCGGCAATCAGGTCGCCCAGGAAGCTTCGGCCCTCTTCGCCGTTCACCGGCGCGTCGAGGCTGGAGGTGGTGAGCGCCTGGCGCAGCAGGCTGTCGAGCTCCTCAATGGGCATCTCCATCGCCTCGGCGATTTCCTTGCGGCTGGGCATGGCCCCGAGCTTGTGGGCCAGATCCAGGCTCACCTTGCGCACGGCGGAGAGCCGCTCCGCCAGGTGCACCGGCAGACGGATCGTGCGCGATTGGCAAGCGATGGCCCGGGTCATGCTCTGGCGGATCCACCAGAAGGCATAGGTGGAGAACTTGTAGCCGCGGGTGGGGTCGAACTTCTCCACGGCGCGCTCCAGGCCGAGGGAGCCCTCCTGAATCAGGTCCAGCAACTCCAAGCCCTTGCCCTGGTATTTCTTGGCGACACTCACCACCAGGCGCAAGTTGGCCTTCATCATGCGCTCTTTGGAGCGGCGGCCCAGGCGAATGGTGCGCTTGTCCTGATCGCTGTATTGCTCGTCACGATTGTCTTCAACAAGGCGCATCATGGCTTGCACCTGATTGCCCAATTCGATCTCTTCCGCTGGCGTCAGCAGGGGAACGCGCCCGATGGTGGAGAGATACCAACTGATCGGATCGCTGCTGCGGCGGCGACTGCTGCCACTGGCG
>RHBP01000229.1 GCA_010030955.1 Synechococcaceae bacterium WBB_10_009
GTGGGCCCCCTGGCCCGCCTCAACCTCTGCGAGCGCTTCGGCACCCCCCAGGCGGATCAGGAACTGCACGACTACCGCCAGCGGGCCGGGCGGGTGGTGCACGCCTCTTTCCACTACCACCTGGCACGGCTGATTGAAATCCTGGCCTGCCTGGAGCAGATGCAGCTGCTGCTCGACGATCCACTGATCACCGCAACGCGCGTTCGCCATCGCGCCAGCCTCAACTGCCATGAGGCGGTGGGCGTGAGCGAGGCGCCACGGGGCACGTTGTTCCACCACTACCGCGTGGATGCCAATGGCCTGATCGAATCCGTGAATTTGATCATCGCCACCGGCCAAAACAACGCCGCCATGAACCGCACGATCACCCAGATCGCGCAGCACCACCTCCAGGGAGGCCAACTCAGCGAAGCCCTGCTCAACCGCGTGGAGGCGGGGATTCGCTGCTTTGACCCCTGCCTCTCCTGCAGCACCCATGCAGCGGGGCAGATACCGCTGCAGCTAAGCCTGGTCGCCGCCGATGGCCGTGTGCTCCACCAGCTGCAACGGCCATGACGGCCGTGGTGATCGGCTTTGGCAACCGCCTCCGCCGCGACGATGGCGCCGGCCAGCGCCTGGCGGAATGGCTGGCCCGTCGCCGGCGCCCGGGCCTGGTGGTGCGGGCCTGCCATCAGCTCACGCCCGAGCTGGTGGCGCTGCTGCCTGCGGCCAGCCGCGTGCTGTTCATCGATGCGTCCCTGGCCTTGGCCAGACCGCAGTTGCAACCGCTGCTAGCCACACCGCCCAGCGCCGCGGAGCCGTTCAGCCATGCCCTCACCCCTCAGCAGCTGCTGGCCCTGGCGGAGCAGCTGCTTGGCGCCAAGCCGGCGGCCTGGCAGCTGTTGATCCCGGCCCATCACCTGCAACTGGGCGAGGGCCTCTCCCCGGCCACCGCCGCCGCCTGCCGTGCTGCATGGCCACTGCTGCGCCATTGGCTCAAGGGCGATGCATGAGTTGGCCCTGATTCAAGAGCTGTGCGCTTTGGCCCAGGCCGCGGCCGAGCAACAGGGTGCGACCCGGATCACGCAGCTATGGCTGCAGGTGGGGGATCGCTGCGGTGTGGATGCAGATGCGCTGCGGCTGGCGTTTGCGGTGGTGCAGGAGCAGCACTGTTGGCGGCAGACCCACCTGAACCTGGAGCTGGTGCCCACCCAATGCCGCTGCCACCGCTGCCAGCAGCCCTACCGGCCGGAGGATGTGGTGGCGCTCTGCCCCCATTGCGGCGGGCTGGAGTGCGATCGCCTCACGGGCCAGGAGCTCACCTTGATGGCCGTGGAGGTGGCGTGAATGTGCAACGGCGCCGTGCATCGGCTGGAGCTGCAGCAGCGCCTGCTCAGCCGCAACGATCAGGACGCCGCGCGCAACCGCAGGCAGTTTCAGCGGTTGGGGCTGCAGGTGGTGAACCTGCTTTCCGCTCCGGGCTCCGGCAAAACCAGCCTGCTGGAGCAGCTGGCCCGGCGGTGGCCGCGCCCGCCCATCGGCGTGATCGTTGGTGACCTCGCAACCGACCACGACGCCACCCGGCTACGCCAGGCCGGAGCCCGCTCCGTGCAGATCTGCACCGGCGATCGCTGCCACCTGGATGCGGTGCTGGTGGAGCGTGCCCTGGCGCAGCTCGATGCCGCTGCCCTGGATCTGCTGGTGATCGAAAACGTGGGCAACCTCGTATGCCCCACCGCCTTCGACCTGGGCGAACAGCGGCGTGTGGCGGTGCTGGCGGTGACGGAAGGGGAAGACAAACCGTTGAAGTACCCGGCGCTGTTCGCCACGGCCGATGCGGTGCTGATCAACAAAAGCGATCTCGCTGATGCGGTGGGATTTGATCGCGCCGCGGCCCACCACAACCTGCGGGCCGTCGCACCCCGGGCACCCGTGTTTGAGGTGTCGGCGCGTCAGGGAGAGAGCTTGACGGCGTGGATGCAGTGGTTGGAACAGCCCCATGGCCTCGGCCCCTGATCAACGGCTGCGGCTGCAGCTGCAGGGGCTGGTGCAGGGGGTGGGCTTTCGGCCCCATGTGGCGCGCCTGGCCTCAGCGCTGCAGCTGAGCGGTTGGGTGGCCAATGGCAACTGTGGGGTGGTGATGGAGCTGCAGGGGGATCGATCCGCCCTGGAACACCTGCTGGAGCAGCTGCTCCAG
>RHBP01000230.1 GCA_010030955.1 Synechococcaceae bacterium WBB_10_009
TGCTCCGCCAGGGCCTCCGCCAGCAGCGGCCTCAGGGCAATCAGCGTGGCCAGCGGCTCCCCCGCCGGGCTGGGCAGGTTGGCGCCGGTGCCGATGGCCAGCGTGCAGGCCTGATCAGCGAGACTGGCGCGCACGACTCAGGGCCCGGGCCACTCCATGGTTGCAAGCGGTACCGCGACCAGCAACGCTGCAGCCCGCGCCTTCCCGCTCGCGGCGATCACCGGCCACGGCACCTTGAAGCTCGCCCTGCTGCTGGCGGCGGTGGACCCGGGCCTGGGCGGCGTGGTGATCGCCGGCGGCCGCGGCACCGGCAAATCGGTGCTGGCGCGGGGCCTGCATGCGCTGCTGCCGCCCATCGATGTGCTGGATCTGGGCACGCCAGCCCCCGGCCAACCGGGCCCGGCGGCCCTCAACATCGACCCCCAACGGCCCGACGACTGGGACGAACCCACCCGCCGCCGTCTCACGGAGCTGGGGGCAGACCCCTCCGGCGCCGACCCCTCCGGCAGCGACCCCTCGGCCCTGCAACCCACCAAGGTGATTCCCGCCCCCTTCGTGCAGGTGCCCCTGGGCATCACCGAAGACCGGCTGGTGGGTTCCGTGGATGTCACCGCGTCGCTGGCCAGCGGCCAGGCGGTGTTTCAACCGGGGCTGCTGGCGGAGGCCCACCGGGGGGTGCTCTATGTGGATGAACTCAACCTGCTCGACGACAACATCACCAACCTGCTGCTGGCGGCGGTGGGCAGCGGCGAGAACCGCATTGAACGCGAAGGGCTGAGCCTCAGCCACCCCTGCCGCTGCCTGCTGATCGCCACCTACAACCCCGAGGAGGGGGCCGTGCGCGATCACCTGCTGGATCGCTTTGCGATTGCGCTCTCGGCCAACCAGGTGCTGGAGCTGGAGCAACGGGTGGAGATCACCCGCAGCGCCATCGGCCACGCCGAATCCAGCCAGGCCTTCGGCGCCCGCTGGCAGGAGGACACCGATGCCCTGGCCACCCAGCTGCTGCTGGCGCGCCAGTGGCTGCCGGATGTGCAGATCTCCCGCGAGCAGATCGCCTACCTGGTGAACGAGGCCCTGCGCGGCGGCGTCGAAGGCCACCGCAGCGAGCTGTACGCCGTGCGCGTCGCCCGCGCCCATGCGGCCCTCAGCGGCCGCGACCGGGTGGAAGCCGACGACCTGCAGGTGGCGGTGCGCCTGGTGATCGCACCCCGGGCCCTGCAACTGCCGCCGCCGGATCCCAACCAGCCCATGGAGCCCCCGCCGCCGCCCCAGGGGGAGCAGCCGCCCGAAGAGCCGGAGCAGCCCGATCCGCCGGAGAACGAGCAGGAGCAGGACGAGAACGACGAACCTGACGACCAAGACGACACCCCGGAGGATCAGGCCCCGCCCTCGATCCCGGAGGAGTTCCTGCTGGATCCCGAGGCCACCGCCATCGATCCCGACCTGCTGCTGTTCAGCGCCGGCAAGGCCAAGAGCGGCGGCAGCGGCAGCCGCGCCGTGGTGTTCAGCGACTCGCGGGGCCGCTACGTGAAGCCGATGCTGCCGCGGGGGCCGGTGAAGCGCATCGCCGTGGATGCCACCCTGCGGGCGGCGGCGCCGTACCAAAAAACCCGCCGCGAGCGCCAGCCGCCGCAGGTGCCGTGCCGACGCCGCGCCGGAACCCGGCGGCGTGGGCGGGGCCTGCGCGCCCTCCGGCGCCGCGGCGAGCGACTCGCGCACCGCCGCTTCCTCGCACGCGTGCACCTGGTACAGCATGGCGCCCGGCACGATGGCCGCCGCGTAGGCGATGACCAGGAGCCCCGTGACGAGGTCGAGCGACGCGAGCGAGGCCGCCACCACCAGGACGATGGTGAGCGCGATCACCTGGCGCCAGTCCTGCGCCTCCTTCGGCGACCAGAGCTTCAGGAGGAGCGCCGCGAGGACCACCGTCCCCACCACCCCGGGCGCGCCCTCGGCGGAGATGCCCGAGGAGAACTCGAAGCCGCCCCAGCCGATCGCCCCCAGCACGCCGGCGCGGAGCCCCCACGGCGGGAGCCCGCTCCCGGGCTCGGCGTCGACGAACCGGATCGCGGCAAGCGCGGCCGCGGCCGCGAGCAGCACGAGGGGACTGCCCTGGCTGGACGCGAAGGCGCAGATCGAGAGCACCACCAGCACGGACGCGGCGCGC
>RHBP01000024.1 GCA_010030955.1 Synechococcaceae bacterium WBB_10_009
ACAGCACGGTGACGATCTGGAAATCGATGCCGCCCAGCTCCTTGAAGCTGATGCCGTTGCCGGTCACCGCCAGGTCGCCATACACCTGATCGAGGCTGGTGGTGAAGCGGGTCAGGATTTTGGTGGCCACGAACTGGGCCTCCTGGCGCTTGTTGGCGGGCTCACCTTTCACATACACCTCAGCGGGGTGCATGCAGATTTCGCGCAGCTGGTACTTGCTGGAGGCGTCGAGGCTGATGGAGCCGCGGGCCGAATCCGGCAGGGTCGGGCAGTCGTTGGCCAGACCGGTGTTGTGGATGTCGTCGTAGGTCAAGTTGGCCCGGTCCACCGCCTTGGCACCACCGCTGCAGGCGGTGACGAAGGTCAGACAGAGCGCCAGCACGAGGGCCAGCAGGGGACGAAAACGCATGGGGAGAAGCCGGTCTGGCGGGGAAAACCTCTGGTGGGGATGCGCCCGCTCGGGATACTACCGGTGCAAAAAGCCCATTCCGCGTACCATGTCGCGGCTCTCAACAACCTGTATGCGAGAGCGGTTGAACTCCCCCCGATGAGCGCTGGCAGCCCCAACGACCAATCCAACAACCGCCTGGCCGAGGGCGACTGGGAGGCGCGGCTGAGCAGCGAGCTGGCGGGCCTCCAGGGGCTGGCCGACGAGGTGGATGGCGACCCCGAGGCGCTGCTGCTGTTGCTGCGCCGCTTGGAGGATCTGCACCGCACCATCCAGGACGGCCCCTTCCGCGCCAGCCTGCCCGCCGACCGCGGCGAACTGTTCAACCTGCTGCAGGGGATGGAGCGCAGTGGCGGCTGGCCCTACATCCCGCGCCTGCAGCTGCGCACCTTCCTGGATCTGCTGCAGAGCGGCGACGACACGTCAGCCCTGGCCGCTTGAGAGCAGCGCCCCCAGGGCGGTGAGCAGTTGGTGCGCCACCGCCAGCTTGCCCTGGGTGGGCACCGTCTCCACCGCCGGGCCGGGCCCCAACAGCCAGCCCTGGTTGGCGGCGGCCCCGAACCCCGATCCGGGCTGATCGATCGGATTGGCGAACAACAGGTCGCACCCCTTGCGGGCGAATTTGGCCTGGGCCTGGGGCAGCACATCACCGCTGTGGGCGGCGAAGCCCAGGATGGGCTGGCCCGGCGGCCGCCGCTGCACCAGCTCCTGCAGCAGATCGGGCACCGCCTCCCACCCCTCAGCCAGCTGGGCGGTGAGGGCCTGCTTGCCTTGCTTGTGGGCCTGGGGGGCGAGCGGGCGATGGTCCGCCACGGCGGCGGCCATGGCGATGGCATCGGCGGCCGGCTGGTGCAGACGTAGCTGCTGCTGCAGCTCCGCGCCGGTGTCGATGCGCTGGCAGCTGAGCCCCTCCAGCCAGGCGGGATCCACCTGCAGCGGGCCATGCAGCAGCTGAACCGCCGCACCCCGCAACCGGGCCGCCTGGGCCAACGCCACCCCCATGCGGCCGGTGCTGGGGTTGGTGATGCAACGGGCCGGATCCATCCACTCACGCGTTGGGCCGGCCGTGACCAGCAGCCGGCGCCCCTGCCAATCGCGGCGCCAGCCCCAGAGCGCCAGGGATTCCAAGGCCAGCAGCAACAGGTCCGGCTCCGCCATGCGGCCGGTGCCCTGGCGGTCGCAGGCCAGCAGCCCCTCGGCGGGGCCTAGGGGCAGCACGCGTTCAAACCCCTGCAGCCGCTGCCAGTTGGCGAGCACCCCCGGTGAGCTCCACATGGCGGTGTTCATGGCGGCGGCCGCCAGCACCGGCGCTTCGGTGGCCAGCAGGATCGAGGCCAGCAGGCTGTCGCCGAGGCCGTGCACCCACCGGCCCAGGCTGGTGGCCGAGAGCGGCGCCAGCAGCACCAGCTCGGCCCACTCCGCCAGCTCCACATGCAGCGGCCGTGCCGCCGTGTGGCTCCATTGATCGGCATCGAGATAGGAGCGCTGGCGGCTGAGGCTGGCCAGGGCCACCGGGCTCACCAGCTGGGCGGCGCTGGGGGTGAGCACGCAGCGCACCTCGGCGCCACGCTTGGCCAGGGCGCTCACCACCAGCGGCAGCTTCACCGCCGCGATGCTGCCGCTGATGCCCACCAAAATCCGCCGGCCCGCTAGCGGATCGGGGGGACCGAGCGGCTCAGTCTTCATCGAAGGGTTCCTGATCCACCAGGTGCACGTAGGGGCGGGCCAGGTCGGGGCGGTGGATCGCCACGGCCCGCAGCAGATGCCAGTCCTGCAGTCCGGCGAAAGCGCTGGGGTAGTCGTCCTCCTCGAGGCGCCGCGCCAAGGCCGCCATGGAAGCCTCATCCAGGGAGGCGATCAGCTCGGCGGTGATGGTGGGGGCGTTGGTCATGGCGGGGGTGCGGGGCCGGCAAAGGCTGATAAGTTCTGGCCAGGACGCCGCTGCGGCGGAGGCCAACCCGGGGAATTAGCTCAGCTGGTAGAGCGCTGCGATCGCACCGCAGAGGTCAGGGGTTCGAGTCCCCTATTCTCCATCCACGTTCCAGCCCAGGGCAGCACACGGGGGATTGGCGATGGAATGGAGCGCTGAAGCGGAAACCAAGCTCAAAGAGGTGCCTTTCTTTGTGCGGCCGGCGGTGCGCAAACGCATCGAAGCGCTGGCCAGCGAAAGCGGGCGCAGCGCCATTGATCTGGCCTTCTTCGAGCAGGCAAAAGCCCAATTCGGCCAGAAGTAATTCTGGGGGCCGCAGGGCGATGCGGTAAAAGGGACACAAATCTTCCCGGTTTCCGGTCGAGCAGATGTCGCAGTCGAAGCGCGAGCAGGTGGTGAGCCACCTGCGCTACATCCGCCAGGAGCTGCGTGAGATGCACCAGGGCGTGATGGAAGACGGCCTGCTGCCTGAAGCCGGTGAGGTGCGCGGTGTGATGGCCCAGATGGAGGCCCTGCTGGAGTTGCTGGAAGGCAAAGGCGCCCGTAAGAAAGACAGCGACGGCTGATTGCCTGGTTGAACAGCGTTCCCCCGCCGCAACGAACCCGACTGCAGAGCAGCCTCGGCGGAGCCTGGCCCCGGCTCGAGCGCTGGGCCGCCAACCCCTGGAGGCGGCTGTCGCTGCTCCTGATTGTGCTGCTGGGGGCCTTCGTGATCGGCAATGCCATCGGCACCCTCACCGGCGCCCGCGCCTTCCTCGATCCCGTGGCGGCGTTGCTGTGTGTGCTGCTGATTGAGGCGGCGATCCGGCTGCGGGGGCCGCTGCGGCGGCGCCCGGGCGACCGCCTGGGGCTCCAGCTGGTGGACATGGCCCGCCTGGGGTTCAGCTACGGGCTGCTGCTGGAGGGCTTCAAGCTGCTCTGAGCGGCATCGCTCCGGCGCTTAGCGGGCCGCCAGCAGATACAGCAACGCCATGCGCACGGGGATGCCGTTGGTGACCTGCTCCTCCACCAGGCAGCGGGCGGGATCATCCAGCAGGGCGCCACTCAGTTCCACGCCACGGTTCACCGGGCCGGGATGCAGCACCGGCACCGCGGCACCGCAATGCTCCAACCGCGCATGGGTGAGGCCGTACTGGCGGTGGTAGCTCTCCAAGCTGGTGAGCAATTGCTGGGTCATGCGCTCCTTCTGCAGGCGCAGGGTCATCACCGCATCGGCACCGGCGAGGGCCTGATCGAGATCGCGCTCGATGCGCACCGTGCCCCGCTGGGCCACCGGATCGCTGGGCTGCCCGGGCGGCGGCGCCGCCACGAACGCCGCAAAGGCCTCCGGCAGCAGGGTGGGGGGCCCGCACAGCACCACATCGGCGCCGCAGGCGGTGAGGGCCCAGAGGTTGGAGCGGGCCACGCGGGAATGGAGCACATCGCCCACGATCACGATGCGCCGGCCGCGCAGGGCCTCGGGGGTGGGTGCCTCCGGAGCGAAGTGGCGCGCCAGGGTGAACAGATCCAGAAGCCCCTGGCTGGGGTGGCTGTGGAGGCCATCACCGCCGTTGAGCACCGACACCCGCTCACCGCTGGCGTCGAGGTCGCGGGCGAGGCTGGCGGGCACGCCGGTGCAGCGGTGGCGCACCACCAGCAGCTCAGCCCCCATGGCCACGTAGGTGCGGGCGGTGTCGAGCAGGCTTTCGCCCTTGCTCAGGGAGCTGGAGGAGGGGGAAAAGCTCTGCACATCGGCGGACAGCCGCCGGGCCGCCAGCTCGAAGCTGCTGCGGGTGCGGGTGCTGGGCTCAAAGAACAGGGTGGTCACCAGCCGGCCCTGCAGGGCCGGCAGCTTGCGGGCGCCGCTGGTGGGCATGGCCCGGAAGCGCTGGGCCAGCTCCAGAACGGTGGTGTAATCCTCAAGCGAGAAGGCCGCCAGATCGAGCACGTGGCGGTGGGTCCAGTCGCTCAAGGCTGCCCGTGGTTCACACCCGCAGGCTAGGAGCCCGCGGCGCCGGCGGCCACGGCCCAGGCCTCAGCGGGCCGGGGGGTGCGGTCTCCCCGGGCACGGCGGCTCACACTGCGGCTGTGGCGCAGGTACCAGCGCCAGGGAAGCGCCTGGCCAGCGCTGATGCCGATGCGGGTGGTCTGGATCCGATCCTCTGGGCCCACCGGCCGCCAGGCAGCCGGCCGCGGTGCCAGCCACACCCCCTGCTCCGGTGCGGCGAGCTGGGCGTCATGGCGGCGATCGAGGCCAAAGCGCCGCGCCAACAGTGCCGGCCCCGCCGCCACCCGCTCCGGTTCACCCGGCAGGGCCAGCGCCCGCAACAACACCCCGTTGGCCCACCCGGCGCGGCCGGTGACCACGTTCACACAGTGGTGAATGCCATAGCTCACATAGACGTAAAAGCGCCCAGGCTCACCAAAGAGGGTTTCGTTGCTGGGGCTGCGGCGCCGATGCCCGTGGCAGGCGGGCTCGGATTGGCAATACGCCTCGGTTTCCACAAGTACGCCCCACAGCAAGCCGCCATCGGGTTGGCGTTTCACCAAAAGGCAGCCGATGAGCTCGGGGGCGACCACCTCAGCGGGGCGGGCGAAGAAGGCGCTGGGAAGCGGCAGAACGGCGGCAGTGCAGTGAGGGAGCGCTGGCACCAGAGCCAACGCTGTCGCGTGATCAGGGATGCGTTGCATCTCGATCCCCATCGAACTAGCTTGCGCACATCAAACAGCATCATCTTGATGGCGTCCCTGAAGCCTCACGAGCTCTCGCTGGCCCTGATCATGGTGGGGACGTCCATCACACCGCTCGCGTCTCTGGCCAAGCCCCAATACGGGTATTCCGGAAACATTGGCCCAGCAGAATGGTCCAAATTGAGCCCGAAATATGCCGCCTGCTCTGATGGCTCTGAGCAGGCGCCGGTGAACATCGTCACCAAAAACACCGTTAGGAAAAGTGTAGCCACTGAGATTCAACCCCAATATGTGGCCACCAGCGGCGAGGTTGTCAATACCGGTACCACCGTTCAGGTGAACACATCCGGCACCATCAAGATTGGCAAGACCGCCTACAAGCTGCTGCAATACCACTTCCATACCCCTAGCGAAGAAGCCATCAACGGCACCCATTACGCCATGAACGTGCACCTGGTGCACCAGGATGCAAAGGGTCGCCTGGCGGTGATTGGGGTGAACTTCAAGCCAGGCTCAGCCAATCCCTATCTCGCGTCCTTCTGGAAGAACATTCCGACCAAGCCAGGCGGCAGCGTTAGCGTGAACCTGCCATCGCTAAAGGAGCTACTTCCCGCCTCACTGGATTACTACACCTTCGCCGGCTCGCTCACCACACCTCCATGCACGGAGGGTGTTCAGTTTTATATTCTCAAGCAACCTGTTTCGATCTCCGCCCAGCAACTGTCCGCCTTTCGCAAGCTCTACCCCATGAACGCGCGGCCGCTGCAACCCCTCAACGAGCGCGTGATCAAGACCAACAAATAAGGGCACGATCCATGCCCAGCCGGCACAGAAGCGCCAGACTGGGCCCAGCTCCCAACCCATCGCACAAACAACCATGGATTCTGGCGGCTTCACCCTGGCCACAGTGTTGCTCGGCGGCAGCGGCCTGTTTGTGCTGGCCACCCTGTTCTTCGGCACCAAGGGCGGCTACTACGACACCGACGCCTACGACGGCAACGGCACCGCCCACTAGGCCCGCAGGGACTCAGCTCTGGCTAGGCAGCTGCTCCGATTCCGGGCAATCGCCGGTGACCTCAATGTCGTCGGCTTCGGTGGAGCGGCTGAAGTAAGCCAGCCGGGTGCTGACCGCACCAATCGAATCGAGCCGCACGCACTCCTCCCAGCTGTGCACGTCGTCGTCGTCCTCAGCGTCGTAGCGGAGGGTCACCAGATCCCCCTCCAGCTCCACCACCAGGGCTTCCTCGATCCAGCGCTGCTGATCCCGCAGGAACATCCCGCAGGAACACCCAGATCGGGCGTTGCTCGCACTGGAAGCGGTAGAGCTTGCGCTGCAGCATGGGGCGCCCTCAGGAACCACCTGGTGTTGATCCTAGGGATACTGATCCCACTTGACGCCGCGCGCCGTTGTGGTTGCCACCAGCTCCAGCACCGCCAGCACCGATCAAATCCGGCTGCAGCTGCGCAGCTGGCCGGAGGTGGAGACCTACCTGGAGCGCTGCAAGGGGGTGATCGTGCCCCTGGGCTCCACCGAACAGCACGGCCCCACCGGCGCCATCGGCACCGACGCCCTCACCGCAGAAGCCGTGGCACTGGAGGTGGGCCGCCGCACCGGGGTGCTGGTGACCCCCGCCCAGGCCTTTGGCATGGCCGAACACCACCTGGGCTTTGCCGGCACCATGAGCCTGCAGCCCGCCACCCTGCTGGCGGTGATCCACGACCTGGTGCTCTCCCTGGCCCGCCATGGCTTTGAGCGCATCTACGTGATCAACGGCCATGGCGGCAACATCGCCACCACCAAGGCGGCCTTCGCCCAGGCCTACGGCACCGCCGCCAGCCGCGGCCTGCCCAACGCCGCTGCCCTGCGCTGCAAACTGGCCAACTGGTTCATGGCCCCTGAGGCGATGGCCCTGGCGCGGGAGCTCTACGGCGAGCGCGAGGGCCACCACGCCACCCCCAGCGAAATCGCCATCACCCTGCAGCTCGAACCCAGCCTGCTGAGCAAACATCGCCCCCTGCCGGAGGCGGCACCGGCCGGGCCGATCCATGGCCCCGACGACTTCCGCCGCCGCCACCCCGACGGCCGCATGGGCTCCGACCCCTACCTGGCCACCGCCGAGCACGGCGCCCGCTTCCTGGATGTGGCGGCCACGGCCCTCTCGGGCGATCTGCAGCGCTTCCTGGAGGAGCCCGCCGGCTAAGTTCGCCCCATGAGCAACATCAGCGCCGACGACGTTCGCAAGGTGGCCCAGCTGGCCCGGCTGGAGCTGCCCGACGACAAAATCGCCACCTACACCAGCCAGCTGGAGCGGATCCTCGACTACGTGGATCACCTGCAGGCGGTGGACACCGAGGGCGTGCCCCCCACCACCCGAGCCGTGGAGGTGGTGAATGTGACCCGCGACGACGTGGTGGTACCCACCGCCGTGCGCGAGCAACTGCTGGATGAGGCCCCCCAGCGCGAAGGCGACTTCTTCCGGGTTCCGAAAATCCTCGCCGACTAACCCGCGCTCAGCGCTTGGGCGACACCGCCGTGCGGTGCAGCAGCGCCACGATGTGCCGGCGGGCACGGAAGCTGGGCAGCAGCGCCGCGATCGGCCTCAGCTTGCTGCGGCGGCGGCGGTGGCTGCGCACGCCGAGCACGATGTCGTAGAGGAAATTGGTGAAGTCGCTGCGGCTTTCAAACAACCCCAGCCGCTGCGGTGAACCCTTGGCATCCAGGATCGGCTTGGTGGCGTGGTACGCCGGGCGGTACTCAAACCAGGGGATCGACGGCCACAGGTGATGCACCAAGTGATAGTTCTGGCCCATGATCAGCCAGTTCATCAGCCTGCCTGGATAAATGCGGGCGTTGTGCCAACGGTTGCGGGATTGAAACGGCCGATGCGGCAGGTAATCGAAGAACAGGCCAAGGGTCACCCCCACCATGAGGGCCGGGGCAAACCAGCAGTTGAACACGAAATCAATGAAGCCATACTTCACACCGGCCAGCACAATCGCCAAGAAGATGCCGCGCCCCAGACCCCACTCCAGCAATTCATAACGGCGCCACAAACGGCGCTGAAAGAAAAAATATTCGTGATAAAAAAACCGCGGGGCGATTAACCACAGCGGCCCAAACGTGCTCACGATGTGATCCGGATCATTCTTCGGATCGTTCACATGGGCGTGGTGCTGCAGGTGCACCCGCGTGAACACCGGAAAGCTGAAGCCCAGCAGCAGGGCCGCCCCATGGCCCATGAACGCATTCCAGAAGCGGCTGGGGTGGGCGGCGTTGTGGCAGGCGTCGTGGATCACCGTGCCCTCCAGGTGGAGCGCCAGGAAGCCGGTGGCCAGCAGCAGCGGCAGCGGCCATCCCCAGGCAAACCAGCCGGCGATGGTGAGGGCCGCCAGGCCGTAGCCCCCCAAGAACAGCGCCACGGTGGGGTTCCAGGGCGCGGGGGGATCGAGGTATTGGCGCGGCACAGCGCTCACGGAGGCGCGCAGATCGCCCTGCACTGCCATCGCGTCTGCCGGCTGAACCAGAGCCTGCGTCATCCCCTGGGCAGCCGCCGTACACATCGACGCACCACCTTAAGGACGCAGGCCCTCGGCGCGATGCCCACCGGGGGACTTGAACCCCCACAGCCGAAGCCACTGGAACCTAAACCCAGCGCGTCTACCAATTCCGCCAGGTGGGCAGGGGCGCAACTCTAGGCAGCGCCGCAGAATGGGGTCAACGACGTGCCGGTCCATGGTTGCCAGCCTCAGCGGAACCCTCGCCCTGGTGGTGGGGCTCGCCGTGATGCTCCTGCCGCTGCTGGCCATGGAGCTGAGCCGCCCGCGCGACAGCGTTTGGGGGGCCGTGGTGCTGTTGCTGGGGCTCACCCTGGTGACCAGCGCCGATCGCCTCACCGGCTCACCGATGCTGGCGGTGCTCTGCGGCGGGCTGTTGATCGGCCGCCTCGGCCTGGAGGTGCTGCAGCTGCGCTGGCGCGTGCTCACCCCGGAAGAGCAGCAGCGTCTGCTCTCGGTGGAGCGCTGGCAAACCAGCCTCAAGGAACTGGCCGCCACCATCGCCCGCGGGGTGGCCGCCGTGGCCGCCACAGGCACCACCCTGGCGGCGGCCCTGCGCCGCGGTGGTGGCGCCAAACCCACCGCCGGCAAACGCTGGGTGCGCGCTGATTCCGAGGCCGCCGGCAGCCCGGCCAGCGAACCCAACACCAGCACCCTGCCCACCGCCGTGGTGAGCTCCTTCGCCGAGATCGATCAGCTGCTGCAGGCCGCCAGCGGCCAAGCGGGATAATCGGCCCTTGCCGCCCCGGGCGATGTGACCGCCAGCTCTGCCCCCAACAGCGCCGCCGCCGCGGGGCAGATCTCCTACAAGGACACCCTCAACCTGCTGCAAACGCCCTTCTCGATGCGGGCGAATGCCAAGCAGCGCGAGCCGGAGATCCAGGCGTTCTGGGCCGAGCAGCGGCTGTATGAACGGCTCAGCCAGGGCAACCCCGGAGAGGCGTTCACGCTCCACGACGGCCCCCCCTACGCCAACGGGGCCCTGCACGTGGGCCACGCGCTCAACAAGATCCTCAAGGACATCATCAACAAAACCGCCCTGCTGCAGGGCAAGCGGGCCCGGTTTGTGCCGGGGTGGGATTGCCATGGCCTGCCGATCGAGCTCAAGGTGCTGCAGGGCCTCAGCAGCGCTGAGCGGGCCGAACTCACCCCCCTGAGCCTGCGGCGCAAGGCCCACGCCTATGCGCTCGAGCAGGTGGAGGGCCAGAAGGCCGGCTTCCGGCGCTGGGGCATCTGGGCCGACTGGGACCAGCCCTACCTCACCCTCCAGAAGCGCTACGAGGCGGCCCAGATCGGGGTGTTCGGAGCCATGGTGCTGGCCGGCCACATCTACCGGGGTCTCAAGCCGGTGCACTGGAGCCCCAGCTCCCGCACCGCCCTGGCTGAGGCCGAGCTCGAATACCCCGACGGCCACACCTCCCCCAGCGTCTACGCCGCCTTCCCGGTGGTGGCCCTGCCGGATGCCCTGGCGGCCGCGCTGGCCAGCGCCGGGCTCAACCCCGAACAGGCCACCGCCGCCGGTGGCCTGGCGGTGGCGATCTGGACCACCACCCCCTGGACCCTGCCCGCCAACCTGGCGGTGTCGGTGAACGGCCGCCTCAACTACGCCATCTGCGCCGTGGCCGCCGCCGGCGAGGGGCCCGCGCCGGCCATCAGCCACCTGGTGGTGGCGGAGGAGCTGCGCGAAGGCCTGGAAACCAGCCTTGGGCTCAGCCTCACCCCCCTGCTGAGCGTGAAGGGCGAGGCCCTCGAGGGGATCCACTACCGCCATCCGCTGCTGGAGCGCACCAGCCCCGTGGTGATCGGTGGCGACTACATCACCACCGAGGCCGGCACCGGCCTGGTGCACACCGCCCCGGGCCACGGCGTCGACGACTTCAACACCGGCCGCAAGTACAACCTGCCGGTGCTCTGCCCGGTGGATGAAGCCGGCACGCTCACGGCCGAGGCGGGCCCCTTCGCCGGCACCAACGTGCTCAAGGACGCCAACCCCACCATCCTCAGCGCCCTGGAGGCCACGGGGCTGTTGCTCAAGCAGGAGCCCTACGCCCACCGCTACCCCTACGACTGGCGCACCAAAAAACCCACCATCTTCCGGGCCACCGAGCAGTGGTTTGCCTCCGTGGAGGGGTTCCGCCAGGCCGCCCTGGAGGCCATCGCCGCGGTGGAGTGGCTGCCGGCCAGCGGCCGCAACCGCATCGAAGCGATGGTGAGCGAGCGGGGCGACTGGTGCATCAGCCGCCAACGCACCTGGGGCGTGCCGATCCCCGTGTTTTACCACCGCGACACCGGCGAGGTGCTGCTCAACGCCGCCACCCTGGAGCACATCCAGGGGCTGATCGCCGAGCACGGCGGCGACGTGTGGTGGGAACGCGATGAGGCGGGGCTGCTGCCCGAGCCCTACGCGGCAGACGCCGCCCAATGGCGCAAGGGCACCGACACCATGGACGTGTGGTTTGACTCCGGCTCCTCCTGGGCCGGTGTGCTGGGGGGCATCGCGGGCAGCGAGAGCCGTGCGCCCGAACTCCACTACCCCGCCGATCTCTACCTCGAGGGCAGCGATCAGCACCGCGGCTGGTTCCAGAGCAGCCTGCTCACCTCCGTGGCGGTGAATGGAAAGGCCCCCTACAAACGGGTGCTCACCCACGGCTTCACCCTCGATGAGAAGGGCCGCAAGATGAGCAAATCCCTCGGCAACGTCGTGGATCCGGCGGTGTTGGTGGAGGGGGGCAAAAACGAAAAGCAGGAGCCGGCCTACGGCGCCGATGTGCTGCGGCTGTGGGTGAGTTCGGTGGACTACTCCGCCGATGTGCCCCTGGGCCCGGGCATCGTGAAGCAGCTGGCGGACGTGTACCGCAAGGTGCGCAACACGGCCCGCTACCTGCTGGGCAACCTGCACGATTTCGTGCCGGAGCGCGATGCGGTGGCCTACGACAACCTGCCGCTGCTCGACCAATGGATGCTGCAGCGCACCGCCGCGCTGATCGATGCGGTGGGTGGTGATTTCGAGCGCTTTGAGTTCTACCGCTTCTTCCAGGCCCTGCAGAACTTCTGCGTGGTGGACCTCTCCAACGTCTACCTCGACATCGCCAAGGATCGTTTGTATGTGAGCGGCGCCGCGGAGTTCCGCCGCCGCAGCTGCCAAACGGTGCTCAGCCTGGTGGTGGAGCGGCTGGCGGGGCTAATCGCGCCGGTGCTGTGCCACATGGCCGAAGACATCTGGCAAAACCTGCCCTACCCCGTGGCCGAGGCCTCGGTGTTTGAGCGGGGCTGGCCCAGCGCACCGGAGCCGTGGCGCCAACCGCAGCTGGAGGCGCCCATGGAGCGCATCGCCGCCCTGCGGGCCCTGGTGA
This sequence comes from Synechococcaceae bacterium WBB_10_009, assembly GCA_010030955.1. GTDB lineage: Bacteria > Cyanobacteriota > Cyanobacteriia > PCC-6307 > Cyanobiaceae > Vulcanococcus. Next base: position 11,957 of record RHBP01000024.1, read on the forward strand.
ACCGCCAACTGGAGAGCTGCCGCAGCGGCGGCCAGCTGGGGGCCTCCCTGGAGGCGTGCGTGCAGCTGGAGTTCAGCGCAGCGGAGGCCAGCAACGCCACCCGCGACGCCCTCGCCTGGCTGGAGGGCAGTGCCCATCCAAGCGTCGACAACCTGGCCGATTGGCTGTTGGTGTCGCAGCTGCAGCTGGGGGGCAGCGCCCCGGCGGCGGTGCTGGCGGAGGCCAACGAAGAGGGCATCACCGTGCGGATCGCCAAGGCCGATGGCCAGAAGTGCGAACGCTGCTGGCATTACGAAACGGACATCGGCCAGCACAGCAGCCACCCAACCCTCTGCGGCCGCTGCGTGGCGGTGCTGGGCTAACGCCAGCCGGCCGGATCCAGGAACGCCTCCACCGGAGCAGGCCCGGCCAACGGCCGTTCCTGGGCGGGATCCAGGGGCCCTTGCAGCAGCTCCGCGCTGGCGATCCGCGCCGCCTCCGGCAGGGCCGGTTGGTCGGGATCAAAGGCGGTGGGGTGGCTGACGCTGCTGGAGAAGCCGCGAAAGATCAACAGCTCAAACGGCTCCCAGCCATCGCCAGCGGGCAGGGAGCCCCGCAGGCGCAGCACCCGATCGGCGCGGCTGCGGCTGATCGCCTCCAGCGCGGCCAGCAGCGGCGCCACCCCCATCAGAAGCCCCCGGCCACGCGGCCCTGCTTGGGCAGGCGCACCAACAGCCACTGCAACAGCCCCACCGCATAGGCCACCAGGGCCACATAGCCCACGAAGGCGGCGATGGCACCGGTCCAGCGGCCGCCAAACACAAACGCGAAGGCGCTGGCCGCCCCGCCGTGCAGATCATCGGGCGCTTCGAGCCACACCCGGCACACGGCCCGGCTGATGCCACCCCGCAGGCAATCGAGGGCTGAGGCGCTCAACGCCGCCCCCAGCACGCCATAGACACTGAGGCCCCAGCGCCAGCTGCGCACCGCGAAGGGCAACGGCCGCCAGGGGGGCAGATCCGCCAGTTCCTCGTTGAGGTCCACCCAGAACCACACGCTCACCACCACCAACAGGTGGGCCAACACCGCCAGCCCATAGCCCAGGGGGCGGTTGTCGGTGAGCAGCAACACGGTGATCAGCAGCAGGCTGGCCACCTTCCAGAAGATGCCCAGCAGGCGCAACAGCGCCCGCTCCTGGCGCACCGCCGCCCACACCATCAGCACCAACGGCACACCGATGGCGAACACCGCAGCCAACCGGTAATCGAGCCAGACGAGCGTGCGGTAGGGCAACAGGTCGGGCACGAAACGGGGGTCGGCAAGCCGCCATTATCCGCGGCCCAGCCCTGGTGGCAGCAGCTGTAGGGTCCAGCCATGGCCTGGCCGCTCCGCCCCCTTCAGCAGCTGCAGCAGCGCCTGGCCGCGCTGGGAACGCCGAAGCCCACCCCCGAAGCCCGCTGCCGCACCGCCCTCAGCAACCAGCCCGCCCTGGAGGCCGCCGTGGCCGACCTGGCCCAACAACTGCAGGCCAGCGACCCGGGACAAGCCCAACCAGCCCAGCCGGCCCAGCTGGCGCTGGTGTTCTGCTCCACCGCCTACGCCACCGACCTGCAACGGCTGCTGCCGTTGCTGCGCCAGGCCATCCCCAGCCAGCACTGGATCGGCTGCACCGGTGGCGGCGTGGTGGGCACCGCGGCCGACGGCCAACCCCATGAGCTGGAGCAACAACCGGGCATCAGCGTCAGCCTGCTGTGGCTGCCCGGCGCCGAACTGCAGCTGTTCCAGCTGGAGGGGGATGCACTGCCCGATCTCGATGGCCCCAGCCAGGCCTGGACCGACTGGGTGGGCGCTGACCCCGAGGGCGTGCACTCGATGCTGCTGTTCATCGATCCGGGCTGCCCCGCCATCAACGACCTGATCAGCGGCCTGGATTACGCCTACCCCGCTGCCGCGAAGGTGGGGGGCATCGCCGGCCAGCACAACGCCAGCCACGGCTCGCTGCTGTTCAACGACAAGGTGGTGGGCGGTGCCGTGGGCTGCCTGATCAGCGGCAGCTGGCGGATTGATCCAGTGGTGGCCCAGGGCTGCAAACCGATCGGCCCGGTGTTCGAAGTGGAGCAGGCCGAGCGCAACGTGGTGCAACGGCTGCGCAGCGGCGAGCAACAGGGCACGCCCGTGGCCTGCCTGCAACAGATCCTGGAGGGGCTGAACCCTCAGGAGCGCGAGCTGGTGCGCCACTCGCTGTTTCTGGGGGTGGCCAAAAACAACTTCCAGCTTGGCGCCGACGACGACACCGACGCCCCGGCGTTTTTGGTGCGCAACCTGATCGGCGTTGATCCGCGCACCGGATCGGTGGCGGTGGGGGAACGGCTGCGGGTGGGGCAGCGGGTGCAGTTCCAGCTGCGGGATGCCGAGGCGTCCCGCCAGGAGCAACGCCACCTGCTCAGCCGGCAACGGCGCCGCCAAGCGCAACCGCTGGCGGCGCTGCTGTTCGCCTGCCTGGGGCGGGGCGAAGGGCTCTATGGCGCCCCGGATGGTGACGTGCAGGCCTGCCGGGAGCACTTTGCCGAAGTGCCCGTGGCCGGCGCCTTCTGCAACGGTGAACTCGGCCCCGTGGCCGGGGCCACCCACCTGCACGGTTACACCGCCAGCTGGGGCTTCCTGGTGCCGAACAGCGGCGCGGCCAGCGGCGATTCCGCCTGAGCTCGCCATGGTGCGCCAGCACGTCAACCCCCTGAGCCGCTTCTTCCAGCAGCCGCTGGCGCTGCCGCCGCCGGAGCAGCTGTTCGCCGATGCGGCCCTGCCGCTCCACCTCGACATCGGCTGCGCCCGCGGCCGCTTCCTGCTGGCCCTGGCGGAGCAACAACCCCAGCGCAACCACCTGGGGGTGGAGATCCGCCGGGCCCTGGTGAGCGCCGCCGAAGCCGAGCGCCAACAGCGCCAGCTCCACAACCTGCACTTCCTGTTCTGCAACGCCAACGTGAGCCTGGAGGCCTGGCTGGCACAGCTGCCGGCGGGGCGGTTGGAGCTGGTGTCGATCCAGTTCCCAGACCCCTGGTTCAAGAAAAAGCACCACAAACGGCGGGTGCTGCAGCCGGCGCTGCTGCTGGCCATTGCCGCGGCCCTGGCCCCCGGCCAGCAGCTGTTTGTGCAGAGCGATGTGCTGGCGGTGATCGAGCCGATGCTGGCGGTGATTGAGGCCAGCGGCTGCTTTGATCCCAGCCCCACAGCCGGCATGCCCGTTGAAGCCGGGTGGCTCGTGCACAACCCCCTGCCGCTGCCCACGGAACGTGAAACCCAC
>RHBP01000231.1 GCA_010030955.1 Synechococcaceae bacterium WBB_10_009
GGCGTTGTGGCAGCCGATGGCATGGATTCCAAACGTTTGGTGGTGTGGATCTCCGCGGGGATCCTGGTGTTTCAGGGCACGGCCCTGGCGGTGGACCTGTTCAATTGCATGACCGTGACATGGCTGCTCCTGCAGCGCCGCGGCGTGGCGGAACTGGAGCAACCCTTCTGCAGCCGCCCCCAAGGGCGTATCGATGCAGCGGTGGCCCAGGGCTTGAGTGTCTTGGCCGGTTTGGCCCTTGGCAGTTCGGCCGTGGGACAGGGCCGTGATCGCCTCTGAGCTGGCCCATGTGTGCTGCGCGCCTGCTCGATGCACCCCCCGGATGGTTACGTTTTGAGGAAGCCGGTCTTTTGAGGCGTCCGTTGAGTTTCTGCCTCACCTGCGTGCACTTCAAGCACCCAATGGGTCCGCAGGGGCACTGTGAGGTGTGGCAAAAGGCGATGACGGCGGCGGAAGCCTCCATCCATCGCTGCGATCTCTGGCAGGCCAGGGGGCCGGCGGCCAAGCCTTCGGAACCACGCCCTTACGCCTGAGGAGGGAATCCCTACCGCCGGGACGATGCCGCGGACCGGTGCCGGCTCCTTCAATCCAAACAGGACTCAAGGCGCGATTCATGTCCACTCCACCGCTGGTTTTGGTGCATGGGCTGCTGGACACCCCAACGGTGTTCAATCGCCTGCGGCAGACGCTGGGGGGGCGGGCTCCTGATCTGCTGATTCCAGCGCTGCCGCTGCGGATGGGCCTCACCTCCGTGGCGGCGGCGGCCGACCAACTGGCCCGGCAGATCGAGGCGCGCTATCCCGGCTCCACCCCCCTCGACCTGCTGGGGTTCTCCATCGGCGGGGTGATCGCCCGCACCTGGATTCAGCGGCTCGGGGGCCACCGGCGGACGCGTCGTTTCGTCAGCCTGGGGAGCCCCCAGCAGGGCACGCTGGCTGCCCAGCTGGTGCCGAGCCCACTCCTGGCCGGTATCGCCGATATGAAGGTGGGCAGCCGCCTGCTGCGCCAGCTCGACTCCTCGGTGCTGGTGATCAGCGATCCGCTGCATTAATCACGCGCCCATGGCTAACCCAGCGACCTACAGCGCAACCGACCTGGCTCGATGGGGCCTGCTCGAGGCCGCCCTTGGGGTCGCAGCTGCAGGGGGTGGGCCCCCTCGCAGTTGAACTGGCTCTGCTAGTTCCAATGCTGCGGTTGCTGGAGCAGGCCCTGCAGCAGCCGGCCTTGGCCCACACCCGCCAGGAGCTGGGCGCCACCCTGCTGGCCTATGTGCTGGATCGGTTGGCGGCGGCCGGGTGCGCCATCGAGCTGGCCCACCTGGCTGCGGCGCTCAACCTGAGCCCATTCCCAGTCGCGTGTTCAAGAGCGGCAACAGCCAGGCGGTCCGCATACCGGCCGAGTTGCGACTCAGCACCGATCGCGTGCAGGTCAGTCGCACCGTCGATGGCGATCTGCTGATTCATCCCTGCCCCGAACGTCGTGGGCAGGCGCTGTTGCAGACGCTCGCGGGTTTCGACGCTGATTTCGTTGCGACCCTGGAGCAGCAGCAGGCCCAGAAGTTGCCTGTGCAGGACAGAGAACTGCTGTGATTGTCCTGCTGGACACCAACACCCTGATCTCTCTGATCAAGAACCAGCCGCCTCAGGTCGCTGCGCGTCTTGACGCCCTTGACCCCGGCGACAGTCTGGCCATGTCGTTCGTCACCTGGGCCGAGTTGCTGCAGGGCGCCGAAGGCAGCCAGCGGCGTGAGTCCACACTGCGGCAGCTCGATCAGCTGGCGGGCGCGCCAGGTCAAAGTTCTCTATCCAGAGGGACAGGCGATCTGCCGCCATGACGCCCAACAGGCCACCGCCTTGAAACGCCGGGGCACCCCCATTGGTGCCAACGATTTGTGGATCGCCGCGCATGCCCTGGCGCTCGATGCCACGTTGGTGAGCCATCACGTCAGCGCGTTCGCCCGCATCGAAGGCTTGCGCCTTGAGGACTGGGCCGCGTCGTGATAGCCAGGCCCCAGCACCGCCAAAGCCCCGCAACCTGCCTAAACCAGATGTAGCTGCTGCCCCTGGCCATGCCCTACACCCACCTGCTGGTGCCCACCGATGGCTCCGAGCTGTCGGTGCGGGCCCTCGATCAGGCCATCGGCCTGGCCAGGGCCCTGG
>RHBP01000232.1 GCA_010030955.1 Synechococcaceae bacterium WBB_10_009
CCTCAACCTCAGCCAGGCGGGGGTGATCCTCAACCGTGTGCTGCAGCAACGGGTTCTGGCGGATCGCCTGCTGGCCGAGGTGCCGGCTGCGAAGCCGCCCGTCCCCCCTGCGCCGCAGCGGGCCAGGCCCTCAACCCCGGGGGTGGTCAGCAACACGGTGGAGATCCCCGTGGCGCACCGACCCCAGCCGTTGCGCCTGTTGATCCTGCAGCCCCAATCCAGGGCCAACGGTCGTTTGGTGTTGATCTCCCATGGCCTCTGGGACAGCCCCGGCAGTTTTGAAGGCTGGGGCCAACGGCTGGCGGCCGCCGGCTACACGGTGGTGCTGCCCTGGCATCCCGGCAGTGACAAGGCCCAGCAGCATGAGGTGCTGAGCGGACAGGCGGCACCGCCCTCCCCGGAGGAGTTGGCCCTGCGGCCCCGCGACCTGACGGCGGTGATCGACGCCATCGGCAAGGGCAGCCTGGCCACCAACAGTCCCGTGGACAGCAATCGGGTGGTGGTGATCGGCCACTCCTGGGGGGCCACCACCAGCCTGTTGATGGCGGGGCTGGTGCCCACCGATTCGCTGTTGCTGAGCCGTTGCGGTGAGGTGAACCATCCCGACCGCAACCTCAGCTGGACCCTGCAATGCAGTTGGGCCTCGGCGGTCAAACAGGCGTCGATCAACGACGACCGCATCATTGCCGTGGTGGCGGTGAGTGCGCCGATGTCGCTGCTGTTTCCCCGCGAAACCGACCAGCGGCTGAACACCCGGGTGCTGCTGGTGAGCGGCAGCCGCGATTGGGTGGTGCCCCCCGATCCCGAGGCCATCCAACCGCTGCAGGGCGCGGACCTGCAGGGCCATCAGTTGGTGATCGCCAAGGGCGGTGATCACTTCAACCTGCGTCCCCGCTCCGATGCCCAAGGGGGTGTGTTGGGCGCCTTGATGCTCGCCTGGACCGAGGCGGCCTTTGCGGCGGGGGCCAAGGTGCGCCCCGCCCCCGGTGTGGCTCGCTCCGCTGCTCCCGCCCAACGGCTGGGGTAGTGCAACGATGCCCCTGGCGGATGTTTCGCCGGTGCTGCCCTCACGCCGGTAGCAGTTGCCGCCAGCCATCGCGCTCCACCACCCGCAAGGGGGTGTCAAACAACTGGCTGAGCGGTTCTGCCCGCAACAACTCCCGGCAGGAACCATCGGCCTCAATCCGGCCGCCCTTGATCAGCACGGCGCGGCTCAGCTCGGGGATCACCGCATCCAGCTGGTGCGTCACCACCAACAGGGTGGTGCCAGCGTTGGCCAGCTGGCGCAGGATCGCCAGCAGCCGATGGCGGCCCTGGGGATCGAGGCCATTGGTGGGTTCATCCAGCACCAGCACCTCGGGCCGGTGCACCAGGGCTCGCGCCAGCAGCAGGCGTCGCCGTTGTCCATCGGAGAGTTGCCCGAAGGGCCGGCGCTCCAACCCGCCCAGCCCCATCTGCTCCAGCAACTCCAGGGCCCGTTGCCGCTGGGCAGCGCTGGCGCTGTGCTGGCGGCCGATCCCCACCGATCCAAACCAACCGGAGAGCACCACGTCCTCGGCGCTGACGCCGGGTCGATAGCCCGCCTGCAGGTCGGCGGACACATGGCCGATCCGGCGCCGCAGCTCCCAGAGGTTCACCGTGCTGCTGCCGAACAGGCGCAGGGTCGACCCCGGCTGCACCACCGGGTAGAGCTCACGGCTGAGCAGCTTGATCAGGGCGCTTTTGCCCGCACCGTTCGGCCCCAACACCACCGCGTGTTCGCCGAGGTGGAGCCGCAGATCGATGCCATGCAGCACCGGCTGCGGACCCAGCCAGGCCACCACCCGTTCCAGTTCCAGGTAGGGCTGGCTGTCCATGGCTCCGGCTTAGCAACGAATCCGGTAAGCGGTGCTACAGACCGCAGCGGCCGCAGCCATGAACCTGTGTACGCCTCTGAACCGTTGGCGTGACCCCCATGTCCCAGCCCAAGCAACCGTCCAAGGCCACCATCCCGCTCAAGGCGCGGCCCATCTACCGCCCGCCCAGCGGCCAGTTCAAGGTCCACTGACCCTGTTGCTGTGGGCCCCGCTTGTCGAACCGGGGCCCCTGCGGTGAACTGGGT
>RHBP01000233.1 GCA_010030955.1 Synechococcaceae bacterium WBB_10_009
GCCGCCAATTCGAGGTCGTTGGCGCACATGGAGATGCGGGGCATCACCTCCTTGGCTTCACCGATCAGGGTGGCCCCCTTCACCGGTTTGGTGAGGGTGCCGTTTTCGATGAGGTAGCCCTCCTCCACGGCGAAGTTGAACTGGCCGGTGGGGCCGACGCTGCCGCCCCCCATGGATTTGCAGTAGAGGCCGCGGTCGACGGAGGCGATCAGCTGCTCGGGGCTGTGGGGCCCGGCGGCGATGTAGGTGTTGCGCATGCGGCTGGCGGCGGCGAAGGAGTGGCTCTGGCGGCGGCCGCTGCCGGTGCGGGCGTGGCCGGTGCGCAGTTCGCCGGCCCGGTCGCTGATGAAGCGCTTGAGCACGCCGTTTTCAATCAGCACCGTGCGCTGGGCCTCCATGCCCTCGTCGTCCATGCTCAACGACCCGAAGGCGCCGCTGGTGAGGCCCTCGTCGATGGCGGTGACGGCGCTGTGGGCGATGGCTTCGCCCACCCGCTCGGCGAAGGGGGTGGTGCCCCGCTCCACCTGGGTGGTTTCCAGCAGGTGGCCGCAGGCCTCGTGGAAGATCACGCCGCCGAAGCGGTTGGCCAGCACCGCCGGCATTTGGCCCGCCTCCACGTAGTCGGCGTAGAGCATGGCGGCGGCGCTGTCGCACACCTCCTGGGCCGATTGTTCGGCATTCCAGGTGCGCAGGTCGTCGGGGCGGTCGGCGCTGCCGTAGCGCCGGCCGACGCCGGCCCGGTGGTCGCCGTCGGCCGCCAGCACGTTGAGCCCCACCGATTGGTGCAGGCGGATGTCGCGGCCGAAGGTGCCATCGCTGGCGGCCACCAGCACCTCCTGCCAGTCGCGGGCATAGCTGCCGCGGCGCACCTGCAGGTGGGCGCCGCGGCGCTGCAGCTGTTGGGTGCCCCCCAGCAGCGCCTGGGTGGCCTCCTGCAGTTCCGGGCTGCGCTGCAGCCAGTCGCCCTTGCTGGTGGCGAAGTCGTTGAGGGCCGGCAGGCCATCGAAGCGGGAGGGGTTAAGGCTGCCCAGCTGCAGGCCCAGCATGCCCAGGGCCTGCTCCAGGGCCCGGCGCAGGCCGGCGTCGCTGAGGTCGTTGGTGCTCACGAAGCCGTCGCGCTGCTGGCGGAACACGCGGATGCCAGCCCCCATGCCGAAGGCGGGGGTCACGCTGGTGATCGTGTCCTGCTCCGCCAACACCCCCAGGTGGTCGGTGCGCTCCAGGAACACCTCCACCAGGTCGGCGCCGGCGGCGGTGCCGAAGGCCAGCAGCGTTTCGAGCCGTGGGGCCCAGCGCTGGTCGAGGGGGCCGTTGAGCAGATGGGGCAAGGCGGGATCGCCGGCGGCGGCGCCGGATCCCGCGGGGCTGGTCAGGGTCACGCGCGGCTCAGCGCACCGCCGGTTGGAACTGCTCGCTGCGAATGGGATTCATCAGGAACAGCTTGGCCATTTCGGCGGCGTTGGCGGCCCAGAAGGGCAGCTTGCGCAGCAGCTTGAGCGGCGCCGGGGCCTGGGATTGATCGGCCGCGCTGAGCTGGTTGTTGTTGCGCACCAGCCGCTCCAGGCGCGTGTAGAACTTCGGGTGCTCCACGTTGAGCACCACCGGGAACACGCGGGCCGAGGTTTCGTTGGTCTTGGCGATCACGTACTTGTCGTACTCGCGGGCATCCAGGCCCAGGGCTTCGTAGAACTCCTTGCGGGCCACGTCGCGCACGTACATGGTGGCGAACACCGCCAGCAGGAAGAAGCGGATCCACAGGCGATTCAGACCGCTGAGCAGCGACGGGTTGGCGCGCATGATGAGCGCAAAGGCCTCGCCGTGCCGAAATTCGTCGTTGCACCAGTGTTCGAACCAGTTGAAGAGCGGATGGAAGCGGCGCGACGGTTCACGCTGCAGACGGCGGAAGATAGTGATGTAGCGCGCGTAGCCGATCTTCTCCGACAGGTAGGTGGCGTAGAAGACGAATTTGGGCTTGAAGAACGTGTATTTCTTGGCCTTGCGAAGCAGCGCGAGGTCCATGCCCAGACCAAAGTCCTTCAGCGCCTGATTGATGAAGCCGGAGTGGCGCGATTCGTCGCGCGCCAT
>RHBP01000234.1 GCA_010030955.1 Synechococcaceae bacterium WBB_10_009
TCGCGATCACCCCGCCTACCGCGAGGGGGTGAGCTGCCCCCACTGCATCGATCGCTTCAGCGACGCCGATCGGGCCCGCTTCGATGAGCGCCAACGGCAACTGCAGCTGGCCCGGGGCCGCGGCCAGGCCCACATCGGCGCGCCGATGCCCGGGGCATGAACGGGTCGGTGGCGGCATCAGCGGCCGAGCCGGCGCCGCGGCCGATCCTCTACAGCTTTCGGCGCTGCCCCTATGCGATCCGGGCGCGGCTGGCCCTGGCGGCGGCAGGCCTGCGGCCGGGGTTGGAGCTGGAGCTGCGGGAGGTGGCGCTGGCCGCGAAGCCACCGGAGCTGCTGGCGGCCTCCGCCAAGGGCACCGTGCCGGTGCTGGTGCTGCCCGATGGCACGGTGCTCGACCAGAGCCTGGCGATCATGCACTGGGCGCTGGAGCAGTCGGACCCTGACGGCTGGTTGGCCGGCGACCGCGCCGCCAGCACTGCGCTGATGGCGGAGAACGATGGCCCCTTCAAGCACCATCTCGATCGCTGCAAATACCCTGACCGCTACCCCGGGGAGCCATCGGTGGACCATCGCCGCGCCGCCCTCGCCATCCTGCGGCGCTGGCAAGCGCGGCTCACCCCCGGCGGTGGGCTGCTGGGGGCGCGGCTCTCCCTGGCGGATTGGGCCCTGTGGCCCTTCGTGCGCCAGTTCCGCGGGGCCGATGCGGCGGCCTTCGACGCTGAGCCAAACCTGCACCCGCTGCGGGCCTGGCTCCAGCGCTTCGAGGCCTCGCCCCAGCTGGCCGGGGCCCTGGAGGAGCCCTGGGGGCCGCGGCGCCCCTGGCGTTCTCCCCAATGGCTGTATCACCTGGCCCTGGCGGAGGATTGGCAGGCCTGCCGCGCCAGCGGCAGCAGCTAGGCAGCAGCTACCGCATCTCCACCCGCGGCCAGAGCTTGGAGCAGGTGGGATTCGTGCACCTCAGCCGGGCTGATCAGGTGGAGGCCACCGCCGCGCGCTTCTACGGCGACCTCCCCGCCGGTGCCGTGCAGCTGCTCACGCTCTGCCCCGCGCGGCTGGCGGCAGCGGGCCTGGAGGTGCGCCTGGAGCCGGTGGGCCCCAGCGGTGAGCTGTTCCCCCATCTGTATGGCCCCGTGCCGCTGGAGGCGGTGTTGCGGGTGGAGGCGCTTTTTTCTGCATCAGACAGCCGACAATCTCTGCATTGAATTCCCTCTAAATCCAGCATCACAGATGAAGCCTGGCTCTAGGCAGGGTGATCAGATTGCGGGCACTTTGCAGCGCTTGCATAGCCAGATCGCTGCCCCCCGAGAGGGACAACCTGCGTTCGTGGCGGTGATCCCCATTGGGGCCTTGGCTCCATGAGCTCCCCCCTGCCCAGCCTGGCGGCCGTGGAGCAGTGGGCAGTCGCCGCTGGGTTGCTGCTGCGGTTGCAGTGCAAGCCGCTGCTGGGGTTGCAGCCGCTGCGGGTGGTGGTGGCCCGGCCGCGGCCCGGGGCGCCGCCGTTGCTGCTGGGGGAGCTCAAGGGCTGGGCGCTGCCCCTGCCCGATGGCCTGCAGCTCGACACCATGCGGGTGCAGGGCGAGGGCACCCAACTGGTGGGGCCGCTGATCTGGTGCGCCAGCTTCGCCTGGGCCCTGGAGGCCACCCCATGCCGCCGTGCGCGGCTGTTGGCCATCCGCGACAACGACAGCCAGCACCGCCGCCTGGTGCGCTACTTCCGCCGGCTGGGGTTTGAACCGGTGCGGGAGTTGGGGGCCGCCGCCAGCGACCTGCCCCTGCGGCTGGTGTGGGGTGGCTCCGGCCTGTTGATGCGCGGCGACTGCGCCGATGGCCCGATGGCCTGGCGCGGGCCTGGCGGCAGCTGCAGCGCCGCTGAGCTAGGCCGTTGCCGCGTGGTAGCTGCTGCGCACCAGCGGCCCGGAGCGCACCATGGCAAACCCCAGCTCGCGGGCGATCGCTCCGAGTTGATCGAATTCCTCCGGGCTCCAGTAGCGGGCCACGGGGATGTGGGCCAGGGAGGGCCGCAGGTATTGCCCCAGGGTGAGGCGCTGGCAGTC
>RHBP01000235.1 GCA_010030955.1 Synechococcaceae bacterium WBB_10_009
TACATCCTCTGGGATGAGCGCGGCGGCCGGCTCACCACCGTGGCCAGCCAGCCGGCGAGCTGAACCGCAACAGCATCCCTGCCGCGGCCCCGCGCCGTTGTCCTGGAGCACAGCTGAAGATCCATAGGGTCGAGGGGTGCCTGCCCCCCACTCCCCCACCGGCGCCGCGGCCCAGGCCCTGCTGGAGCAGCTCTCCACCGCCGAAAAGCTGAGGCTGCTCAGCGGTGCCACGCCCTTCTGGTCGGGCATGGCCGACATCGCCCTGCGGGATGCCTCCCACCGGCATCCCTGGCCCGCCGGTGTGCTGCCGCGCCTGCAGCTGCAGGGGCTGCACTTCGTGGATGGCCCCCGCGGTGTTGTGCTAGGTGGCGGTGCCACCACCTTCCCGGCGCCGATCGCCCGCGGGGCCACCTGGAACCCCGAGCTGGAGGAGCAGATTGGCGAAGCGATCGCCAAGGAAGCCCGCTCCTTCGGCGCCAACTGGGTGGCGGCGGTGTGCGTCAACCTGCTGCGGCACCCGGGCTGGGGCCGCGCCCAGGAGACCTACGGCGAAGACCCCGTGCATGTGGGCGCCCTGGGGGCCGCGACCACGCGAGGGATCCAGCGCCATGCGATCGCCTGCGTCAAGCATCTGGCCCTCAACTCCATCGACAGCTCCCGCTTCCTGGTGGATGTGCAGGCCACGGAGCGGGTGTTGCACGAGCTCTACCTGCCGCAGTTCCGCGACTGCGTCGACGCTGGTGCCGGCTCGGTGATGAGCGCCTACAACCGGGTGAACGGCACCTGGTGCGGCCAGCATCAGCCCTTGCTCAGCGAGATCCTCAAGCGCCGCTGGGGCTTTCAGGGGCTGGTGGTGAGCGATTTCATCTTCGGCATCCGCGATGGGGTTGCGGCCCTGTTGGCCGGGCAAGACCTGGAGATGCCCTTTCGCATGGTGTTCGAGGGCTGCCTGCCAGCGGCGCTGGCCGCCGGGACGGTGCCCATGGAGCGCCTCAATGACGCGGTGCGGCGGCAGCTGCAGCTGCAACTGGCGGTGCCGGCCGGGCCCTACCCCACCAGCCTGCGCCAGTGCAAGGCCCACCGGCGCCTGGCCCGGGAAGCGGCCCGCCAGGCGATCGTGCTGCTGCGCAATGAGGGCAACCTGCTGCCGCTGCGGGGGGTGCGGTCGTTGGCGGTGATCGGCCACCTGGCCGCCGAGCCCAACCTTGGCGACCACGGCTCCTCCGACACCCGGCCCACGCCAGCAACGGTGATGACGCCGCTGGAGGGGCTGCGTCGGGCGGCACCGGAGCTGATCCTGCACCACAGCAACGGATCCAACCCCGGCCAGGCCGCCGCCATCGCCCGCCGCTGCGACGCCGCCGTGGTGGTGGTGGGGCTCGATTGGCGCCTCGAGGGGGAACACATCCACCCCGGCGACATCGCGCCGATCCTGGCCCTGATCCCACCCCCCGATTGGCTGCTCAAGCGGGTGGGGCAGGGGCGTTTGCGGCCGTGGTGGAGCCCCCTGGCCCGCAGCATCGCCTGGGTCACCAGCCACGGCTCCGCCCGCAGCGGCGGCGACTTCGCCTCCGGCGACCGCACCAGCCTCACCCTGCCAGCGGCACAGGTGAACCTGATCGAACGGGTGGCCGCGGCCAATCCCCGCACGGTGGTGGTGCTGATGGGGGGCGGCGCCATCCTCAGTCAGGCCTGGCAGCAACGGGTGCCGGCGCTGCTGCTGCTCTGGTATCCGGGGCAGGAGGGGGGAGCGGCCCTGGCCGAGGTGCTGCTGGGGGACGTCTGCCCCAGCGGCCGGTTGCCGTTTGCCATTCCCACCCACCCCAATCACCTGCCGCCGTTTGAGCCCCGCGCCCCCCAGGTGACCTACGACCTCTGGCACGGCTACCGGCGGCTGCAGCGCGACCATCACCCCGCCGCCTTCCCCTTTGGCTTTGGCCTCAGCTACAGCCGCTTCGAGCTCTCCGCCCCCGTGTTGAGGCAGCACGGCGGGCAGGCGGTGGAAG
>RHBP01000236.1 GCA_010030955.1 Synechococcaceae bacterium WBB_10_009
GTTGGGCACCATCAGCCGCGAGATGGCGATCAACTGGAGCCTCTCCGGGCCGATGCTGCGCGCCTCCGGGGTGCCGTGGGACCTGCGCAAGGTGGACCACTACGAGTGCTACGACGACTTCGACTGGGACGTGGCCTGGCAGAAGGAGGGCGATTGCTACGCCCGCTACCGGGTGCGCATCCAGGAGATGCGCGAATCCCTCAAGATCCTGCGCCAGGCCTGCCAGATGATCCCCGGCGGCCCCACCGAACACCTGGAGGCCCGCCGCCTGGCGGAGGGCAAGGGCAGCGAGTTCGCCGGCTTCGACTACCAGATCGTGGCCAAGAAGGTGGCCCCCACCTTCAAGATCCCCTCCGGGGAGCTCTACACCCGCCTGGAATCGGGCAAAGGCGAAATCGGCGTGTTCATCCAGGGCAACGACGATGTGACCCCCTGGCGCTTCAAGATCCGGGCGGCCGACTTCAACAACCTGCAGATCCTGCCCCACATCCTCAAGGGGGCCAAGGTGGCCGACATCATGGCGATCCTCGGCTCGATCGACGTGATCATGGGGTCGGTGGACCGCTGACCCTGGCGGATCCCAACGGCTGGTTGCTGCTCTGCCGAGCGGTGCGCTTCGGCGACACGGACGCCGCCGGTGTGATGCACTTCACCCGGCTGCTGAGCTGGTGCCACGAGGCCTACGAGGAGAGCCTGGAGCGCTACGGCATCACTGCCGCGGCCATTTTCCCCGGCCAGGGCAGCCCACCACCGGCGGTGGCCCTGCCGATCGTGCACTGCAGCGCCGATTTCCGCCGGCCGCTGGTGTGCGGCGACCCGCTGGCCATTGCCCTGGAGCCGGTGCGCATCGATCCGGGTTGCTTCGAAGTGCGCTACCGCTTCAGCAGCGGCCCTGAGCCGGTGGCCGAGGGGCTCACACGCCACCTGGCGATCGACAGCACCAGCCGCGAGCGCTGCGCCCTGCCGGAGCCGATCCAACGCTGGCTGGAGGCCTCAGCCCTGCAGGGGGGCATTCAGCCCCTGTAAAGCTGCAGCCAAGCGCGCCAGCGCTGGCGTTGCCACTTGCCGGCCGCCGTGCGCTCCAGATCGGGGCAGTGGCACCACCGCAGCGGCCGTTGGCTGGGGGGCAGCTGGGCGGCCAGGGCTGAGAGGGCGGCCATCAGGGGCTCGGGGGCGGCGCCGCTGTGGGGCCGCACCAGCGCCACCAACCGCTCCCCCCAAAGGGCATCGGGCTGGGGCAGCAGCAGCAGCTCCGCCAAGGGCAGCTGCGCCGCCGCCGCCAGGGCCAGCAGCCGCTGCTCCACCTGCTCGGGGAACACGGTTTCGCCGCCGCTCTGGATCGCCCCATCCAGCCGCCCCAGCACGGTGAGGCCCGCGGGGCCGAGCGCTGCGCGGTCGCCGCTGCACCACCATCCGCCCTGCTGGGGCAGCGGCTGCAGCCGGCCCGCCGCCAGGGTGCCCAGGGCCAGGCTGGTGGCAGTGATCTCCAGGGCATCGCTGCCGGGCTGGAGCCGCAGCTGGGCATGGGGCAACGCCTGGCCGCAGCCCGCCTCCCCCGCTAGGAAGCGCTGCGGCGGCAGGGCCGCCACCATGGCCGCCGTTTCGGTGCTGCCGTAGCAGGGGGCCAGCCGCAGACCGGCCCGGCGGCAGCGATCCGCCAGGGCCTCCGGCAGCACCGCACCACCCACCCAAATCACCGCAAAGCGCTGCAACCAATCCACCCCCTCGGGCTGCTCCACCAGGCGCTGCAGCTGGGTGGGCACCAGCGAGAGCAGCGGCTGGCGGCCAGGGGAGGGCTGGGCCTGCTCGAGAAGCTGCGGCGGATCGCGCATCAGCGCCGGATCCAGCCCGCGCAGCGGCACCCCCCAAGCCTGGGCACGCACCAAGGGCATCAAGCCGCTCACGTGGGCCAGGGGCAGGGGGTTGAACAGCTCGGTGGCGGCCGGATCCAGGCCCTGTTGGCGCAGCCATGCGGCCGTGGCCGCCGCCGCCGCCTGCAGAT
>RHBP01000237.1 GCA_010030955.1 Synechococcaceae bacterium WBB_10_009
CGCTGGGGCAATCGCAGGGCGACCGCCGAGACGTTGCGGCCCCGGGTCGGCACGCCCGAACTGGTTCCCAGAAAGGTGACCTGCACCGGATCCCCGCCTCTGTCGCATGCTGCCACGGCGGTTCCTGGCCGGCGTTGCCGGGCCAGGGGGGCTGGCTGGCTGGCGCTGGGGTCGGCACAATGACATGCCTGGCTGATCGGCCGTGATGGCCCCCCTGCCTTTGATTCGGCAACGATGGACCGGGGCCCTGCTGGGCCTGGGCTTCATTGGCTGGCCTGCACTGGCCCCGGGTTTGCAGGCTGCCGAGCCTCTGCAGCTGGCCAGGGTCAGTGCCACCGCGTTGCCACCGAGCAGTGTGCAACCCGCACCCGGCTCCCGCGGGCCCCTGGTACGGGTGCTGCTGCTCGAGGATCAGGGCCTGGCCCTGCGCCCTGCAGCCGAATCAGCGGGACTGCGGCTGCGCGATGGCCAGGGCAGGGTGTTGGGGGAGTGGACCGGCGCGCCCACTCTCCAGCTCGTTCAGCGCGAGGGCCGGGTTCAGGTCAGCCTGCCCGAGCCCCTGCTGGCCGCCGAGATCTGGCTCGAGGCTCTGGCTCTGCCCAGCGATCCCGATCCAGGGCTCTGGCTGCAGCAGCGCCGTTACCGGGGGGTGCTGCAGGTGCGCCCCCAGGGCAACGGTCTGCAGGTCATCAACCACGTGCCGCTCGAGACCTACCTGGCCAGCGTGGTGGGCAGTGAGATGCCCGCCAGCTGGCCCCTGGAGGCGTTGCGGGCCCAGGCGGTGGCTGCACGCACCTATGCCCTGAGGTCCCGTCGGCCGGCCCAGGCCTTTGATCTGAAAGCCACCGTGGCGAGCCAGGTGTATCGCGGTGTCGAGAGCGAAGCGCCCTCGACCCTGGCCGCGGTTGAAACCACCCGTGGCCTGGTGCTCACCCATGACGAGGCCCTGATCGACGCCGTGTTTCACAGCAGCAGTGGCGGACGCACCGAAAGCAGTGGTGATCTGTGGCCGCGCCAGTTGCCTTACCTGGTGAGCGTGCCCGATTTTGATCATGGGTCGCCGGTGCGGGCATGGCGCCAGAGCTTGGATGGGGAGCAGCTGCGCAAGGCCTTCCCCGAGCTCGATGGGGTTCAGGCGATCGAGGTGTTGAGCACCAGCCCCACGGGTCGGATTCGCCAGGCGCGGGTTGTCGGCATGAGCGGTGAGCTGTTGCTCACTGGCCCCGCCCTGCGCAGCCGCCTGGGATTGCGCAGCACCTGGGTGCGGTTTGAACCGTTGGTGCCGGAGCCGGCGCCCATGGCTGTGCCGGTTGCGTTGCCATCGGCATTGGCTGCAGTGCCCCCTCTGCCTGCGCTCAACCAGGCCGACTCCGCTGCCAGCCCAGCCCTGCAGCAGGGCTCCGAGGGCAGCAAGGCTTCTGAACGGCTTGTGGGCCTGGTGGCCGTGGGCCGCGGCTTCGGCCACGGCATCGGCATGAGTCAGTGGGGGGCCCTGGCGCTGGCCCAGCGCGGCGAATCCTTCACGGCCATCCTGCGGCACTACTACCGCGGCACCCGTCTGCAGCCCTACGGGCGTCTGGAGGCTGCGACCCAGCAGCAGGAGGTTTCCGGGAGCCGCCTCAGCGTGGCGGGTTCCCCTTGACCCTGCAGGACAGGCTGCACCTGCAGATCAAGCCCGATGCGCAGGCGGTGGCTGACGCGGTGGCCGGGCTGCTGCTGGCGGCATTGCAACGCGGCGCGGTGCTGGGCCTGGCCACAGGACGCACCATGCAACCGGTCTATGGCGCCCTCTGCGCCCGGATCGCCAGCCTGGCGGCCCCGCAGCGCGCTGCCCTCACCGCGGGCTGGCGCAGCTTCAATCTCGATGAATACGTGGGGCTGGGACCGCAGGATCCGCAGTCGTTCACAGCTTTCATGCACCAGGCGCTGGCCGTCCCCCTGGGACTGGCGCCAGGCCAGCTGCAGTTGCCCGATGGCCTGG
>RHBP01000238.1 GCA_010030955.1 Synechococcaceae bacterium WBB_10_009
TGCTCCGGGATGCGGCGGCCCTGGGGCCCATTGCCCGAGAACTGCTGCGGTGTTGAGGGATCCCGGCGTCTAAGTGGTTGTTGATCCATAGGGTTTGGCCCCGGTGGCCAAGGGCTCCCATGGGTTGGGTCGGTGTCTCCGTGTTGGTGCGATGGCTGCTGGGATGGCTCCTGGCCGTGCACCTCACGCCCTTGCCCCAGGGGAAGGTGCGCCGCCGCCCGCGGGTGTCGGTGCTGATCCCCGCCCGCAACGAGGAGGCCACGCTGCCCCATCTCTTGGCCGCCCTGGCCTGCCAATCCCTGGGGCCCCTGGAGGTGATCGTGATTGACGACCACTCCTGCGATCGCACGGCGGCCATCGCCCAGGCGGCGGCCGCCACACTGCCGCTAAGGCTTGTGCAGCCGCCGCCCCTGGCGCCGGGGTGGTGCGGCAAAACCTGGGCCCTCCATCACGGCGTCAAGGCCAGCCATGGCGAGGTGCTCGTGTTTCTCGACGCTGACACCGAGCCGCAGCCGGCGTTTCTCCACAACCTGGTGGCGGCGCTGCAGGCCCAGGGGGGGCTGGTGTCGGTGCAGCCCTACCACCGCACGGAACGGCCCTACGAGCAGTTGTCGCTGCTGTTCAATCTCGTGGGCTTGCTGGCGGTGCCGCTTGGGCCCGGCTCCGGGGTGGCCTTTGGCCCAGCGATGGCCACCAGCCGCGGCGACTACGACCGCAGCGGAGGCCATGCCGCCGTGGCCGACAAGGTGGTGGAGGATTGGTTCCTGGCCCACCGCTATGAGCAGAGCGGTCTGCCGGTGAGCGCCTACATCGGCGATGGCCAGATCGCCTACCGCATGTACCCCGGCGGCCTGCGGGATCTGGTGGTGGGCTTCGACAAAAACTTCGCCACCGCAGCGGCGGAGGTGCACTGGCCCTGGATGGTGGCGGTGGTGTTGTGGTTGTCGGGGCTGTTCTGGGCGGCTTGGTGTTTGCCGGCGGCACTGTTCGGTTGGCCCCTGCTGGGGGATCGCTCCCTGTGGATCAATGGGCTGATTTATGGGGCCTTTGCCCTGCAGTTGTGGGGGCTCACCCGGCGGGTGGGGCGCTTCCACTGGATCGTGCCCATCTTTCCGCTGCCGGTGCTGTTTTTTCTGGCGGTGTTTTTTCTGGCGATCCTCAACCTGGAGCGGGGCCAGGTGCAGTGGAAGGGGCGCAGGGTGAGCACCCGTTGATGGGGCCGCAGGCGGCGGCGGTGGCGGTGTTCAGCTCCGCGGGCCTGTGGATCGGTGGGTCGCTGCTGGTGGGGGCGTTGGCCAACCGGCTACCGCTGGTTTGGTTAATGGCGATCCCCAGCCCGCCGCTGCACGGGGGCGGGCGCTGGCGGCTGCAGGCCTACGAACGCCATGGGTGCATCCGCCGTTGGAAGCCCTGGATTCCCGATGCCGGGGCTGCCCTGCCGGGGGGGATCCGCAAGGGGAGCCTGGCGCGGCGCGATGCCCAGGCCCTGCAGCGGCTGCTGGCGGAAACCCGCCGGGCCGAGTGGGTGCACTGGGCCCTCTGGCCGTTGTGGAGCCTCACCCTGCTGTGGTTGCCCCCGGTGGGGGTGGTGCTGAACCTGCTGTTCGCCACCCTGTTCAACCTGCCCTGTGTGCTGCTGCAGCGCTACAACCGGCTGCGGCTGCAGCGGGCCTTGGGCCGGCTCAAGGCCCCACCCAACCCGCCTGCAGCTCCAGCTCGCACGCCAGCCCGGGATCCTCACTGTGCTGGGCCACCACCAGCCGATGCCGGCCCCCCTCCAGCACGAAGCCATCGCGCTGCTCGTCAAAGAAAGCCAGGCGCCGCGGGGGAACCTCCAGGCTGATCCGCCGGCTCTCCCCGGGGGCCAGCGGCACCCGTTGGAACGCCACCAGGGTGCGCGGCGGCCTCTCCACCGCCAGGCCCGGGGGCTCCAGATACACC
>RHBP01000239.1 GCA_010030955.1 Synechococcaceae bacterium WBB_10_009
GCCGCAGCTGCCCCAGCAGGCAACCGTGGAGGAGCGAGCGGTGCAGGTTGCGCGGCAGCAGCACCCTCTGACCAGGGTTAGTCAGACCCAGGAGAGCGCTCTGCAACAACCCGCTGGCCCCATTCACACCAAACCAACAGCGCGCCGCCCCCAGCCGGGCCGCCGCAGCCGCCTGGGCCTCGGCCACCGCCCCCTCGGGCTCCAGGGGGCCGCCGATCTCCGGCAGTTCCGGCAGGTCCCAGCCGGCGCCGCCCCCCCGCAGCAACGCCCGCAGCCCCGGGGCTAGGGCGCGGCCGCGGCCGTGGGCGGGCAGGTGCAGGGGCAGCTCCGGCGGCCGTTGGCGCAGGCGCGGCAGCAGGGCCATGGCCACTGGGCTGGGGTTTCTAGAGTCTGCCGATTGAGCCCCACGCGCGCCCCTTGAGCCCAGCCCCCCACCGCTACGACCCCGGGGCTGACCTGCGCTGGCTGCTGCTGCGGCCCTGGATGCTGATCGGCCGGCTGCTGGTGATCCTCTGGCGGCTGGGCAGCCTCACCCTGGCCCTGGCCCTGCAGGGGGGCAGCCGCGACAGCGCCGTGCAGCGGCGGCTGGGGCAGCGCATTTTCAGCACACTCACCGATCTGGGGCCCTGCTTCATCAAGCTCGGCCAGGCCCTCTCCACCCGGCCCGACCTGGTGCGCCGCGACTGGCTCGACGAGCTCACCCAACTGCAGGACAACCTGCCCGCCTTCCCCCACGCCATCGCCCTGCAGACGATCGAGGAGGAGCTGGGGGCACCGGTGAGCCAGCTGTTCGACGACTTCCCCGACCGCCCGGTGGCGGCCGCCAGCCTCGGCCAGGTGTACAAGGCCCGGCCCGTGGGCGGCCCCTGGGTGGCGGTGAAGGTGCAGCGCCCCCATTTGGAAACCCTGCTGCGCCGCGACCTGGTGCTGATCCGGCTGCTGGGGGTCACGGCGGCGCCACTGTTGCCGCTCAACCTGGGCTTTGGCCTTGGGGAGATCATCGATGAGTTCGGCCGGTCGCTGTTTGAGGAGATCGACTACCGCCGCGAAGCCGACAACGCCGAGCACTTCGCCCGGCTGTTCGCCGGCAACCCGGCGGTGATCGTGCCGCGGGTCGACCGCAGCCTCTCGGCCCGGCGCGTGCTCACCACCAGCTGGATCGAGGGCACCAAGCTGCAGCGGCGCCAGGATCTGGAGGCCAAACGGCTGGATCCGGCGGCCCTGATCCGCACCGGGGTGATCTCCGGGCTGCAGCAGCTGCTGGAGTTTGGCTATTTCCACGCCGACCCCCACCCCGGCAACCTGTTTGCCCTGCCGGGCAAAACCGGAGCCCTGGGCCATCTGGCCTATGTGGACTTCGGGATGATGGATTCCCTCAGCAACGCCGACCGGCTGACGCTCACCGGCGCGGTGGTGCACCTGATCAACCGCGACTTCGCAGTCCTGGCCCAGGATTTCGTGGATCTGGGCTTCCTCAACCCAAAAACAGAGCTCACCCCGATCATCCCGGCCCTGGAAGAGGTGCTGGGGGGGGCGTTGGGCGACAACGTGGGCTCGTTCAACTTCAAGGCGATCACCGACCGCTTCTCGGAGCTGATGTACGCCTACCCGTTCCGGGTGCCGGCGCGGTTTGCCCTGATCATCCGGGCGGTGGTGAGCCAGGAGGGGCTGGCGATGCGGCTCGACCCGAGCTTCCGCATCATCCGCGTGGCCTACCCCTATGTGGCCCGGCGCCTGCTGGCGGGCGACACCGCCGAGATGCGCGAGAAGCTGCTGGAGGTGCTGTTTGACGCCGAAGGTCGCCTGCAGCTGCAGCGGCTGGAGAACCTGCTGGCGGTGGTGGACAACGACGAGAGCGGCGGCGCCGACCTGCTGCCGGTGGCGGGCGCCGGCCTCAAGCTGCTGTTCGGCGAAGGGGGCCGCAGC
>RHBP01000240.1 GCA_010030955.1 Synechococcaceae bacterium WBB_10_009
ACCCGCAGGCGCCGCAGCTGGGTCTGCAGTTGCTGCAGGTTGCAGGGTTCGCCGTCGGCGCTGAAGCTGCTGGCATAGGTGCCCCCCGGGGCGACCCGCAGCTTGCGGCTCACGGTCCAGTGCTGCTGGCCGGGTTTGATCCAGGGCCCTTCGGCCGTGGGCTCGAGCCCGGCTTCGGCGTCATCGGGCTGCCAGTCGCTGAGATCGAAACGCACGCTGACCACCGTTTCGGCGGCGCGACCGTTGCGCAGCACGGCGCTGTTGATCAGGTCGGGCAGGCGCTCGGCCCGCATCCCGCGGCTGCTGGCCAGGCCCAGGCAGAACAGCACAGCATCAAGAATGTTGCTCTTGCCGGAGCCATTGGGGCCCGTGACCACCGTGAAGCCCTGCTCGAGCGGGATCGCCATCGATCCGCCGAACGACTTGAAATGACTGAGCTCGACCTGATTGATGTGAACCAACAGGCCCGTGCGCCGAGCAGCAGAAATGTAGCGGAGGCTTTCGCTTGATCAAGTCCCTCCTTAGTTTGGAGACGCGTTCGGTGCCATGACCCTGGACACCCCTACAGCTCAGCACTCGGTGCAGCAGTTGTTCCGCGAGCGGTTCGAAGCCCTGTTGCCCGCAATCCAGCGCCAGTGGCCTGACGTAGCCCGTCAGACCCTTGAAGCGACCCGCGGCAGTCTCGATGAGGTCGCTGAGGTGATCGCCCAGCAGACCGGCAAGACCGCGGTGGTCGTTCAGGACCAGTTGCAGGAGCTGTTGCAGGTGGCGGGCGAGCAGACCAGCCGCCTGGCCAGCAGCCTGGAGCCGCTTGAACGCCAGCTTGAGGATCTGCTCGATGACCTCAATTCCACCCTGCGGCCGCGGCTCGAGAAGCCGGTGCGCGAACGGCCGCTGCTGGCCCTGGGCCTGGCCGGTGCGGTGGGCCTGCTGTTGGGCCTGATGCTGGCCTCGGGCCGGCGTTCCGGTTGAGCCCAAGCGTTGAGTCTGTGGTGCCGCCTGCATGACGCCTGAATCCAGCAACGATCCCGTCAGCCGCAACGGTGCGGCCGCTCCGGGGGTGGCCAGGGCCGCCGCCGGCCGCATCGGTGCCCTGATGACCTCGGTCATGGACCTGCATGTGCGCATGGCCCTGCAGGAGGCCGACCGTGAAAAACGACGGCTCATCAGCGGTGCCCTGTTTGTGAGCGGTGCCCTGGTGCTGCTGGCCCTGGCCCTGATCAGCGCCGAACTGGCACTGCTGCTGTGGCTGCATCAGGCCCGGGGCCTCAGCTGGACCATGGCGGCCCTGGTGCTTGCCGCCCTCGACCTGGTGATGGCCGGGCTGTTTGTGCGGGTGGGCGGACAGCTGCTCAAGGGTCCCTACCTGCCCCAGACCACCGCAGGTCTCAGCAAGACCACCAAGGCTTTGCTGGGGCGTTAACGAATGTCGTAACGCAACCAGCGGCAGTCGATGCCCCCGTTGCTCACGGGGACACGGCGGCTGGTCTTCAGGCGCAGCGCTCCTGTGAGCTCGGGGTTGCCGCTGAGCAGCCACAGGGTCCAGCCGCTGCAGCGCTCCTTGACCATGGTGCCCAGGTCGGCATAGAGCTGCTCGAGCTCGTCGTGCTCGCCAGCGCCCAGCCGCGCCCCATAGGGCGGGTTGCAGACCAGGATTCCCGCTCCGGGTGGTGGCTCGAAGCTGCGGCAGTCGCCGCTCTGCAGATTCAGCCAGGGTGCAACGCCGGCGTCCTCGGCATTGGCCCGGGCCTGCGAGACGACTGCGGCATCGGCGTCACGGCCCCACACAGGCGCCAGGGCGGTGCCATCGCTGAGGCACCCCGTGCTGCCGGCCTGTCCGGCGTTGCGGGCTGCCTCCAGCTCGTGTTGCCACAGCGCGGGGTCAAAGTCGCTCCAGCGCTGCAGGGCCAGGGGTCGGGCTT
>RHBP01000025.1 GCA_010030955.1 Synechococcaceae bacterium WBB_10_009
GAGAAGGAGGGCATCCACTGCAACCTCACCCTGCTGTTCAGCTTTGCCCAGGCGGTGGCGGCCGCCGAGGCGGGCGTCACCCTGATCTCCCCATTCGTGGGGCGCATCCTGGATTGGTTCAAGAAGCACACCGGCCGCGACAGCTACCCCGGCGCTGAGGATCCGGGGGTGGTGTCGGTGAGCCAGATCTTCAACTACTTCAAAACCTACGGCTACAAAACCGAGGTGATGGGGGCCAGCTTCCGCAACATCGAGGAGATCATCGAGCTGGCGGGCTGCGACCTGCTCACCATTTCGCCGGCCCTGCTCGACCAGCTGCGCCAGACCCAAGGGGAGCTGACCCGCAAGCTCAACCCCTTCGATCCCGCCCCCACCGAGCCCCAACTGCACCTCGACCGGGCCGGATTTGAGGCGATGATGGCCGACGACGCCATGGCCACCGAAAAGCTCGACGAGGGCATCCGCGGCTTCAGCAAGGCGATCGAAACCCTGGAGGCCCAGCTGGCCCACCGGCTCGGGGAACTGGAGGGGGCCAACGCCTTCCAGCACGCCGCCCAGGAAATCTTCCTGCTCAACGACCTCGACGGCGACGGCTGCATCACCCGCGAGGAATGGCTAGGCAGCGATGCGGTGTTCGACGCCCTCGACACCGACCACGACGGCCGCCTGCTGCCCGCCGATGTGCGCGGCGGCCTCGGGGCCGCCCTGGCCATTAGCGCCCCTTAACCCGGCTGTCCCAAACTGGCCCCACCAGCTTGTCGTTGCCTTGAACGCCCTCGACACCATGCGCGCCCTGGCCAGCAAGGGCGAAGTGAAGGAGATCCCCGCCGGGGAGCTGATCTTCAGTTCCGGGGCCACCGGCGATTGCATGTTCGGCGTGCTCGAGGGCAGCGTGGAGCTCACCTGGAACGAGGAGAGCGGCCAGGAGATCATCCAGGCCGGTGATGTGTTTGGCGCCGGTGCCTTGGTGACCCCCGAACACCGCCGTTACGGCAACGCCAAGGCCCTCACCGACTGCCGGCTGCTGATGATGAACCGCGAGAAATTCCTGTTTGCCGTGCAGGAATCGCCGATGTTCGCCATCGAGCTGCTGGGCTCGATCGACCAACGGCTGCGCCAACTCAAGGACTGCACCAAGGTGAGCTGAGGCCGGGCCCTGTGCCGGCAGGCCTCAGCCCCGCTGGAACAGCAGCCGCTTGATCACCCGCTGGGCGATGTCGCCGTAGCCCATCTCCCCCGAGAGGATCTGGGCGATGCGCTGCGGCGCCGTGGGCCGTTTGATGCCGATCTGGTAGCCCACCTTCGGCACCCGGTAGAACACCTGGGCGATGCGGCGACCCCAGGCCATGGATTCGCCCCAGGCGCTGCGCATGCCGGCGCTGTAGCCCTCCAGGGCAGCCTGGGCGGCAGCCGCGTCGTCGCCGGCGCAGGCCACCAGGTAGCGGTCCAGGGCTTCGGCGGCGCGCACGCCGCTGAGCAGGGCCGGCCGCAGCCCCTCCGCCAGGAACGGGTCGCACAGCGACGCCGCATCCCCCACCGCCACCGCACCGCCCGGGGCGTGCAGGGGATGGTGGCCGTCCCACACCCGCAGGGGGGAGCGCACCCGCCGGCCGGCATCGGCGGGCAACCCCAGGCTCGGCAGCAGCTGGGCCAGCACCGCATCGGCATCGGCCGCCTCGCGGCCCACAAAGGTGCCCACCCCGATGCTGTAGCCCCCCTGGCGCGGAAAGGCCCAGCAGAAGCCATGGCGCACCAGGCCGAATTCAAAGCGGGCCGTGGTCGGCTCCAGCACCGCTGCTCCGGCCTCCAGCTCCACCTCCGCCGCCACCGCGGCGGCATAGCGGGGCCGCTCCGGCCCCAGGCCCAGGGGCCCGGCCAGGCGGGAACCGGAGCCATCGGCCACCACCACGGCGCGGGAGTGGTAGCGGTGCCCGGCCGCCTCCACGCACCAGCGCTCGCCATCGCGGTGGATCGTCTCCACCGCCGCCCCCTGCACCAGCTCGGCCCCGGCGGCCACGGCCCGCTCCGCCAGAAAAGCATCCAACCGGGATCGCTGCACGATCCAGAAGGGGGAATCACCGGGCAGCTCGGCGATCACCGGATCCTCCAGGCACCAGGTGAAGCGCACCCGCTGGATCACCTGATCCACCACCGGTTGGAGGTCGAAATCAAACCAGCGCTGCACCGAAGCGGCCATGCCGCCACCGCACGCCTTGGGCCGCGGCAGGCAGTCCCGCTCCAACAGCAGCACCCGGTGACCGCGCCTGGCCAGGTGGTAGGCGGCGGAGGCACCGGCGGCGCCGGCGCCCACCACGGTCACAGCAAAGGGGGACACGCCGACCGCTCAGACCTTGAGGATGTCGGCTTCTTTCTCCGCCAGCAGCTTCTCGATTTCAGCGATGAACTTGTCGGTGAGCTTCTGCACCTTGTCCTGGGCATCACGGCTCTGGTCTTCGGAGAACTCGCCGTCCTTCTCCTGCTTCTTCACCTTGTCGATGGCGTCGCGGCGGATGTTGCGCAGGGCCACCTTGCCCTCCTCCGCGTACTTGGCCGCCAGCTTGCAGAGCTCCTTGCGACGGTCCTCGGTGAGCGGGGGAATGTTGATGCGGATCAGCTTGCCGTCGTTGTTGCAGGTGAGGCCCAGGTCGCTCATCGAGATGGCCTTCTCGATCACCGACAGCGAACCGGCGTCAAACGGCTGCAGCTGAATCGTGGAGGAGTCGGGTGTGGTGATCGTCGCCAGCGACTTCAACGGCATCTCGGAGCCGTAGTACTCCACCTGGATCTTGTCGAGCAGCGAGGCGTTGGCCCGGCCGGTGCGGATGGTGTTGAAGGTGCGCTGGGTGGCATCCACCGACTTGCGCATGCTGGCGTCGAGATCCATGGCCGTTGACAGGGGGGCAGACGGAGGGTGCAGAGAGGGGTGGGCGGGGTTCAGACCGCCGGCAGGATGCTGGTGCCGATCGGTTCGCCGCGCACGGCGCGGCCGATGTTGCCGGCACCGAACAGATCAAACACCACGATCGGGATGGCGTTGTCCTTGCAGAGGGCGATGGCGGTGCTGTCCATCACCTCCAGTTCACCGCTGAGCACATCCATAAACGACAGGCTCTCGTAGCGCACGGCGTCGGCGAACTTGTTGGGGTCCTTGTCGTACACCCCATCCACCTTGGTGGCCTTGAACACCACATCGGCACCGATCTCGGCGGCCCGCAGGGCGGCGGTGGTGTCGGTGGTGAAGAAGGGGTTGCCGGTGCCGGCGGCGAAAATCACCACCCGCCCCTTTTCCATGTGGCGGATGGCCTTGCGGCGGATGTAAGGCTCAGCCACCTCCTGCATCGAGATGGCGCTCTGCACCCGGGTGGGCACCCCGGCGCGCTCCAGCCCGTCCTGCAGGGTGATGGCGTTCATCACCGTGGCCAACATGCCCACGTAGTCGGCGGTGGCCCGGTCCATGCCGGCGGCGGAACCCTTGAGGCCGCGGAAGATGTTGCCGCCGCCCACCACAATCGCCAGTTGGGTGCCGTCGGCCACGCAGGCGGCCACATCGCGGCCGATGGCGGTGACGATGGCCGGATCGATGCCGTAGCCCTGCTCGCCCATCAGGGCTTCACCGCTGAGCTTGAGCAACACGCGCTGGTAGCCCATCCGTTCGCGCTTGCACATCAGTCGGCCGAACAGTAGCAAGCGTCTGCGGTCTTGCCCCGTGGGCTTCGGGCCGCTTGACTGCCGCCAAATCCGGTTGAGGTCAGCGGCCATGCAGGAAGCCCAGCCCGGCCCCCGCCGCAGCGATCTGCTGGCGCGCCTCACCCTCTCGGCCCTCGATCAACTGGCGGAGGACCCCAGCTGCTGGCGGGAGCCGATGGTGCACCGGGCCCTGCTGGTGAGCGGCCTCTCGGTGCTGATCAGCAGCCTGGCGGTGGTGGAAAACGGTGGCGCCTAGGGGCCGGAGCCGCCCCTAAAACTCGATGCCGGCCTGGGCCTTCACCCCTTGCTCGCGGAAGGGGTGGCGCACCAGCTTCATCTCGGTCACCAGGTCGGCCCGCTCCAGCAGGGCCGGCGGCGCGCCGCGGCCCGTGAGCGCCACGTGGGTGAGCGGCGGCCGCAGCGCCAGCCCCTCGATCACCTGCTCCACCGCCAGGTAGCCGAGCTTGAGGGCCACGTTCACCTCATCGAGCACCACCAACTTGCGCGCGCCGTCGGCCAGGTAGTCGCAGGAGCGCTCCCAGGCCTGCTGCACCAGGGCCCGGTCGCGGTCGCGGTCCTGGGTTTCCCAGGTGAAGCCCTCCCCCAGGGCGTGCCAATGCAGGGCCTCGCCAAACAGCTCCAGGGCCTTGGCCTCCCCGGGCTGCCAGCCCCCCTTGATGAATTGCACCACCGCCACCCGCTCACCGTGGCCGAGGGTGCGCAGCACCAGCCCCAGGGCGGCGGTGGTTTTGCCCTTGCCATCGCCGGTGAACACCAGCACCAACCCCTTCTCCAGGTTGCGCTCCCCCACCCGCTGCTGCTGCACCTCGCGGCGGCGGGCCATGCGCTTGCGGTAGGCCTCGGCGTTGGCCTCCGGCGCCAGGTCGCCACCCATGCCGAGCTCCGAGGCCGCCCGGTCGAGCTCGGTGTCAGGGGGAGGTGTCATCGCACGGGGGTCGCGCAGATCCCCAGCAATCTGCCGCGCTCAGGCGGCCCGTGCGCGGGCCAGGGCCGCATCCACCGCCTGCTGCTGGTCGCGGCGGGTGATCCAGTGGTGGTAGGTGCGGGTGTGGATCGCCACCGAGTGGCCCATCATCCGGGCCGCCACCGTGTCCGGCAGGCCGATGTGAATGGTGCGCACCGCCCAGGCATGGCGCAGGTCGTAGGGGGTGAGGGGCATGCCGTAACGGCGGAACTGCTCCGCCACCCGCCGGCCCACCTGCTGCAGGGTGGTGTGGCGCAGGTCGGTGCGCACCGCCGGCAGCAGGCCCCGGTCAAGCCCGAGCCGCGGCAGCTCGAAGCGCTCCACCCACTCGGGCTGGAACGGCCACACCTGGTGCTCGCCGGTTTTGCTGGTGGGCAGCACCCGCAGCACCCGATCGCCGCCCGGGGCGAGGGCCGAGAGGTCGCTGAAGAACACCTCGTGGTTGCGCAGGCCGTAGGTGGCCATCAGCCCATAGGCCAGGCGCCAGCCGGGGTTGGGGATGCGCTCGATCCACTCCAGGATCTGCCCGTCGCTGGGGAGCTGGCGGAACTGGGCCGCATGCAGGCCGTAGCCCCCCGCCCGCTCCCCCCAGTCCGCCGGCAGGGCCAGCCCCTGCTGGCGGGCCAGGGCCGCCAGGGCGGTGCCGCACTGCTGGCGGCCGCGGCTGGCCAGCGGGTAGCTCTCCAGCACCTGCTCCAGCAGCGGCAGCCCCAGGGGCAGGCTCCGCTGCTCCGCCAGCCGCTGCAGGCGCCGCAGGTAGGGCAAATAGGCGCTGGTCCAGGTGGTGCGGCAGCCGGCGGGGTTGCGGCGGCGGCGCGGATCGGCGAAGAACCCCTGCTCAAAACGCAGCACCGCCTGCCGCAGCGACGCACTGGCGCGCGGGGCATCGGCCGCTCTCTCTGCCGATCCCTCGGCCGATCCCTCGGCAGGGGCGCCGCCCCAGGTGGCCCAATCAAATGTCTGCTGCTGCAGCTGCTGCTGCACGCGCCGCAGCTGGTGGCGGGCCTGCTCCAGCCCGGGGCCATCGGCCGCCAGCCCCAGGCTGATGCGCTGCACCCGGAAGCGCGCCCCCCCCGAGCGGCAGGGCAGGGGGCCCCGCAACCCGAGGCGCTGGCCGCGGCGCTCCAGCCGCAGGGCCACGCCCCCCTCCGCCAGGCGGCTGTTGTGGGCGCGGATCGCCCCATCCAGGGGATGGCAATCGCGCTGGGGGGGTTGGGGGTCGGCGGCGGCCATGCCGAAGCGGCGGCGGTGCATCGGCTCAGGGGCCGACCCTATCGAGCCGAAACAGGAACGGCCAGGCCCGGGGCGGCAGCGTTACGCTCGCCTCCATCGCTTGTCTGAACCCCGGCATGGCCAAGGTCGGCGTGCTGTTGCTGAACCTCGGCGGCCCTGAGCGCATTCAGGATGTCGGCCCGTTTTTGTACAACCTGTTCGCCGATCCGGAGATCATCCGGCTGCCCAACCCGGCCCTGCAGAAGCCGCTGGCCTGGTTGATCAGCACCCTGCGCGCCGGCAAGTCGCAGGCGGCCTACCGCTCCATCGGCGGCGGCTCGCCCCTGCGGCGGATCACCGAGCAGCAGGCCCGCGAGCTGCAGAGCAGCCTGCGCCAGCGCGGCATCGAGGCCACCAGCTACGTGGCCATGCGCTATTGGCACCCGTTCACCGAATCCGCCGTGGCCGACATCAAGGCCGACGGCATTGATGAGGTGGTGGTGCTACCCCTCTACCCCCACTTCTCGATCAGCACCAGCGGCTCCAGCTTCCGGGAGCTGCAGCGGCTGCGGCAGGGGGATCCGGGCTTCTCGCGGCTGCCGATCCGCTGCATCCGCAGCTACTACGACGACCCCGGCTACATCGGCGCCATGGCGGAGCTGATCGCCAGGGAGATCCAGGCCTGCCCCGACCCCAGCCAGGCCCACGTGTTCTTCAGCGCCCACGGCGTGCCCAAGAGCTACGTGGAGGAGGCGGGCGACCCCTACCAACAGGAAATCGAAACCTGCGCGCGGCTGATCATGGAGCGGCTCCAGGCCGACCTGGGCCACCCCAACCCCTACACGCTGGCCTACCAGAGCCGGGTGGGGCCGGTGGAGTGGCTCAAGCCCTACACCGATGACGCCCTGCACGAGCTGGGGGCCGCCGGCGTGAAGGATCTGGTGGTGGTGCCGATCAGCTTCGTGAGCGAGCACATCGAAACGCTCGAGGAGATCGACATCGAATACCGGGAGATCGCCACGGAGGCGGGCATCACCAACTTCCGGCGGGTGCCGGCGCTCGACACCACGCCGAGCTTCATCCAGGGGCTGGCCAACCTGGTGCAGCAGGCCCTGGAGGGGCCTGAGGTGAACCTCGACCAGGCGGCCGCCCTGCCCACCCAGGTGAAGCTTTACCCCCAGGATACCCCCAGGACAAATGGGCCTGGGGCTGGAACAACAGCTCCGAGGTGTGGAACGGCCGCTTGGCGATGCTCGGGTTCTCCGCTTTCCTGCTGGAACTGCTGAGCGGCCGTGGCCCCCTGCACGCCCTGGGACTGCTTTAACCCGCCCAGTCCGCTGGTGGCGCTGCTGCTGGCCGCCCTGCTGGGCCACCACCCTCCGGTCCAGGCCGAACCCCGCTGGCGCCAGGGGGTGTTTCCCGTGGCCAGCTTCTCCGGCTACACCAGCCATTTCGGCAGCCGCATCGGCCCCGGCGGCCAGCTGGAGCCGCACCACGGCCTCGACATCGCCGCGCCGCTGGGCTCACCGATTCGCAACTGGTGGGGCGGCCAGGTGAGCGAGGTGATCAGCGATGGCGGCTGCGGCCTGGGGCTGGTGATCCGCTCCGGCCCCTACGAGCACATCTATTGCCACCTGGCCGGCACGGTGGCGGGGGGCGTGTACCGCAGCGGGTCGGTGGCCCTGGCGGCGGGCAGCCCCGTGCGGGGCGGCCAACTGATCGGCCATGTGGGGCTCTCGGGGCGCACCAGCGGCCCCCACCTGCACTGGGGCATCCGCCACGGCGGCCGCTGGCTCAACCCAGCGGCGGTCCTGCGGGCGATGGCGGCGGCACTTTCCAGGGCCAGACCTTAAGTTGGGTCATGGAGTCGCCCGCTGCCCGCCGCTGTCGTGACCGTTACGTCCGCCTCGCCAACGGCCGCCCCAGCCGCCGGATCCGCACCCCAGGCCAACGCCACCGCCAAGGCCACCGCTGACGCCCACCCCCAGCGGGTGAATGGCGGCTACGCCCTGATGGACAGCCTGCGGCGCCACGGCGTGCGCCACATCTTTGGCTACCCCGGCGGCGCGATCCTGCCGATCTACGACGAGCTGCACAAGGCCGAATCCCGCGGCTGGCTCCAGCACATCCTGGTGCGCCACGAGCAGGGCGGCACCCATGCCGCCGATGCCTACGCCCGCGCCACAGGCCAGGTGGGGGTGTGCTTTGGCACCTCCGGCCCCGGTGCCACCAACCTGGTGACCGGCATCGCCACCGCCCACATGGACTCGGTGCCGATGGTGGTGATCACCGGGCAGGTGCCCCGGGCCGCCATCGGCACCGACGCCTTCCAAGAAACCGACATCTTCGGCATCACCCTGCCGATCGTGAAGCACTCCTGGGTGGTGCGCGACCCCCGCGACATCGGCCGCATCGTGGCCGAAGCATTCCTGATCGCCGCCAGCGGCCGCCCGGGCCCGGTGCTGATCGATGTGCCCAAGGACGTGGGCGTTGAGGAATTCGACTACGTGCCGGTGGAGCCCGGCAGCGCCATCCCCGCCGGCTTCAAGCCCTCCCCCCTGGCCGACGCCGGGGCGATCGACGCCTGCTTGGCCCTGATCCGCCAGGCCCGTCGCCCCCTGCTCTACGTGGGTGGGGGCGCCATCAGCAGCGGCGCCCACGGGCTGGTGCACCAGCTGGCGGAGCGCTTCCGGCTGCCCGTGACCACCACCCTGATGGGCAAGGGGGCCTTCGATGAGCAGCACCCCCTGGCGGTGGGCATGCTCGGCATGCACGGCACCGCCTACGCCAACTTCGCCGTCACGGAGTGCGACCTGCTGATCGCCGCCGGTGCCCGCTTTGACGACCGCGTCACCGGGCGGCTGGATGGCTTCGCCCCGCGGGCCCAGGTGATCCACATCGACATCGACGCCGCCGAAGTGGGCAAGACCCGCCTGCCCGATGTGGCGGTGGTGGCCGATGTGAAACAGGCCCTCGAAAGCCTGCTGGCCGCCAGCGCCGGTGAGGGCTCCGACGGCCGCACCGACGCCTGGCTGGAGCGCATCGACACCTGGAAGCGCAACTACCCGCTGGTGGTGCCGGCGCCGGAGGGGGAGATCGCCCCCCAGGAGGTGGTGGCCCTGCTGCAGGAGATCGCCCCCTCCGCCTATGTCACCACCGACGTGGGGCAGCACCAGATGTGGGCCGCCCAGTTTCTGCACACCGGCCCGCGCCGCTGGATCAGCTCCGCCGGCCTGGGCACCATGGGCTATGGCATGCCCGCCGCCATGGGGGTGCAGACCGCCTTCCCCGACGCGCAGGTGATCTGCGTGGCCGGTGACGCCAGCATCCTGATGAACATCCAGGAGCTCGGCACCCTCAGCCAGTACGGCCTGGCGGTGAAGGTGGTGGTGCTCAACAACGGCTGGCAGGGCATGGTGCGCCAGTGGCAGGAGAGCTTCTACAGCGAGCGCTACTCCGCCTCCGAGATGACCGGCGGCATGCCCGACTTCCCCGCCCTCGCCGAGGCCTTCGGGGTGAAGGGGGTGCGCATCAGCGAGCGCAGCAGCCTGCGCCAGCAACTCAGCGACGCCCTGGCGCACGATGGCCCCGCCTTCATCGAGGTGGTGGTGCGCCGCAACGAAAACTGCTACCCGATGGTGCCGCCGGGCGCCAGCAACGCCCAGATGGTGGGCCTGCCCTCCCATCCCGAGCTGGCGATCGACACCAGCCGCGAGTGCCACAACTGCCACCACACCACCGGCAGCAGCAGCCTCTACTGCCCCCATTGCGGCACCAAGCTTTGAGGCCGCGGCTGGCGGCTCTTGCGCTGCTGCTGCTGTGCGGCCTGGCCCTGCTGCTGGGGCCGGCGCCCGCCCAGGCGGCGGAGGTGCTGCAGGTGCGCAGCGGCCAGCTGCTGCAGGTGGGCGACCACAACCGCACCTACACCGTGGAACTGGCCTGCCTAGCGATCCCCCCCGGCGGAGACGCCGCCGCCACGGCCTGGCTGCGCAACGGCTTGCCGCGCCGCACCCGGGTCAACCTGCGGCCCCAGGGCACCCACGGCGGCACCCTCGTGGCCCGGGTGCAACCGCTGCAGGGGGGCGACCTCTCCGACGGCCTGATCGCCGCCGGGCTGGCCAGCCGGCCCGCCGACTGCAGCCCCACAGCCTGAACCCGTGAGCCTGAACCGCACCGCCCGCGGCATCGTGCTGGTGCCCAGCCTGTTGCTGGGAGGGGCCTTCCTGGCGGCCGCCGCCTGGGGTGGCGACGGGGCCGCCGCCGAGAACCGCCCCCTGGCGCTGGGGATCGGGGCGGTGCTGATGGGAGCGGGGCTGCTCACGCAGCTGCTGCCCGTGGCCACCCCCCCCGAATCAACCGCCGAGGCCGACGATCCCGAGCCCTAGGGCTTGGGGGGACCGCCGGGTTGGGCCTGGGCCTGACCCTCCTTCACCAGGCGGAAGTAATCCGGGGTGGGGAAGATCACGAAGTTGTCCTTCGGGGTTTTGACGATCTCCTGCAACACCACCGAAAGGTCAGCCACCTGGGGCTTGAGCTTGGGCCGCTCCGCCTCGGGCACCTGGGAGAGGGCCCGTTGCAGTTCGCCATAGCTCAGGAAGAACACGCCGCGGGGGCCCTCCGGGGTGTTGAGGGTGAGGAACGGCCGGGTGAAGAACACCGGCACGGAGAGCCCCTCCTGGATCTGCTTCTCATCGAGGCCCTGGGCCTTGAGCAGGGTCACCGCCTGCTGGCGGTCGGCGTCGCTCACCATCACCGGCGCCACCAGCGGCTTGCTCTTGTCCTTGAGCTGCTTGTTGAGCTCGAGCACCTTCTCATTCATCACGTTGAGCGGCACCGGCGTGACGATCGCCTTCACGGTGGGGTTGCTCTTGGCGAAGGCCGCCAACTCGCGGTTGGCCTGGCTGCTCTCCAGGTAGAGGGGCAGCACCAGGGCCTTGTCCCGCGGGATCGGCATCGGCACCCCCTTGGGGTCGGTGATCACAAACACCGGGATCACCTGCAACTTCTTGACGGCATCGGCCTCGGGGATGGCCTGGGCCACCGGAGCCGCCAGCAGGGCGGCCATCCCCAGTCCCAAACCAGCCGCCCATCCCAGGCCAGGGCACCGAACGGCTGGGGGAACGGGCATGCGACCAACTGTGGAAACCGCGAGCCTAGGCAGGGAAATCCACCTAGCTTTCGCCGGCTGGACGGTGCCGGCCATGACCACTGCAGAACAGGCCCCCACCGCCCCCAGGCCGGCGCTGCGGGCGCTGGAGGCACCCCAACGGCAGACGGGCGGCCAACGGCTGCTCAGCACCGCCGCCCTGGCGGCCGCCCTGCTCGGCACCCAGACCCTGGCGGCCAGCGTGCCCCTGAACAGCGATGTGCGCCTGCTGCTGCCCAGCGAAGGCCTGCTGGCGGGGCTGGGGGATGGCCTGCGCCGGGGCTACGGCCTGGCCATGGAGCAAAGCGCCATCTGCGGCGTCACCCCCCCTTCGCTGCAGCTGGGCTGGCTGCCCCCCGGCGCCGACCCGGGGCCTGCCTTGCAAGCGGCCAGCCGCAGCGCCCTGCTGGTGGCGCCGCCGGCGGCACCGCTGGAGCCCTATGGGCTGCTCGCTGACCAGCAGCGGCTCACGGTGTTGCTGCCCCTGCAGCGGGGCCGCTCCCTGGAGGGGCTGCCGCAGCTGCGGGGCTCGGATCGGCTCTGGCCCCTGGTGCCCGGCCGCAGCCTGGAGGTGGATCGCCTGGCCCAGGCCCTGCTGGCCGACGGCCTCAACAAAGCCATCGTGGTGCGCGACCGCAGCGCCGAAAGCCAGGCCCTGGCTGAGCGGTTTGAGGCCAGCTACGCCAATGGCAACGGCCAGGTGATCGGACCCACCGCCGCCGCGGTGGCCGTGGATGGCGACGATCCGGCCGCCCTCAACCGGCTGGCGGCGGATGTGGATTGGTACCGGCCGCCGGCCCTGGTGGTGATCACGGCCCCGGGTTCGCCGCTGGAGCAGGCGATCCGCCGCGCCCCCTGGCCCGAAACCACCCTGCTGGCCTGGCCCTTCCCGGTGAGCGCCGCCATGGCCCAGCGACAGATCGGCGTGGATCCCCTCAGCCGCGGCCCCGGCTGGAGCGCCTTCGCCCGCAGCTTCGAGCGGCGCTGGGGCTACCGGCCCGGCCCCGTGGAGGGGGCCGGCTACGACACGGGCCTGATGGCGGCACTGGCCTCCGTGCGCGCCCGGGGGCAGGCGGGCTGGAGCCTCGATTGGTTCAGCGCCAACGCCCAACCCCAGCCCCTCTGCCGCGCCCTGCGGCTGCGGGCCCGGGGCCTGGCGGTGCGGCCGATGGGGGTCAGCAGCCGGCTCGACCTCAGCCCCGGCGTTCCCCCCACGGCCAACCTGCAGGTCAGCCGCCGATGATGCAGGCAGGCAGACCTGAAGGCCGGTGCCGCTGCGACTGCATCAACTGAAGCTGCCCCTCGACCACGACGAGGCGGCCCTGGCGGAGGCCATCTGCCGGCGGCTGCAGCTGCGGCCGGAGCAGCTGCTGCAGCACCGGGTGGTGAAACGCAGCGTGGATGCCCGCCGCCGCCAGGCGATCCAACTCACCTACAGCGTGGAGCTGGAGCTGGAGCCCCAGCTGGAGCAGCGGCTGCTCAAGCGCTTCCGCCGCGACAACCAACTGCAGGCCGCCGAGGGCGGCCACTACAGCCCACCCACCCGGGCCGATGCCGCCACCAGCCGCGGCCTGCGGGAGGGCACGGTGCCGCGACCGGTGGTGGTGGGGGCCGGCCCCTGCGGCTATTTCTGCGCCCTGCTGCTGGCCCAGATGGGGTTGCGGCCGCTGCTGCTGGAGCGGGGCAAGCCGGTGAAGCAGCGCAGCGCCGACACCTTCGGCTTCTGGCGCCGCCAGCGCCCCTTCAACCCGGAATCCAACGCCCAGTTCGGCGAGGGGGGCGCCGGCACCTTCTCCGACGGCAAGCTCTACAGCCAGGTGAGCGACCCG
The DNA here is from genome assembly GCA_010030955.1 of Synechococcaceae bacterium WBB_10_009. GTDB lineage: Bacteria > Cyanobacteriota > Cyanobacteriia > PCC-6307 > Cyanobiaceae > Vulcanococcus. Next base: position 12,860 of record RHBP01000025.1, read on the forward strand.
CGCCACCTGGGCCGCAAGGTGCTCGAAGAATTGGTGCAGGCCGGCGCCAACCCGGAGATCCTGGTGCTGCACCGGCCCCACATCGGCACCTTCAAGCTGGCCACGGTGGTGCGCGGCCTGCGGGCCCAGATCGAAGCCCTGGGGGGCGACATCCGCTTCGAGAGCCGGGTGGAGCAGCTGCAGCTGGATCCCGATGGCCGGGCGGTGCGGGGGGTGGTGCTGGCCGACGGCACCGCCATCGCCGCCCAGCAGGTGGTGCTGGCGGTGGGCCACAGCGCCCGCGACAGCTTCGCGATGCTGCGGCGGCTGGGGGTGGCGATGGAGCGCAAGCCCTTCTCAATCGGGGTGCGCATCGAGCACCCGCAGGCGCTGATCGATGCGGCCCGCTGGGGGGCCTGTGCCGGCCACCCGCGCCTGGGGGCGGCGGAATACAAGTTGGTGCACCATGCCAGCAATGGGCGCTGCGTCTACAGCTTCTGCATGTGCCCGGGGGGGCTGGTGGTGGGCGCCAGCTCGGAGCCGGGCCGGGTGGTGACCAACGGCATGAGCCAGCACTCCCGCAATGAGCGCAACGCCAACAGCGGCATCGTGGTGGCGATCGAACCGGAGGATGTGGAGCCCTACGGCGACGGCCCCGGCGACCCCCTGGCGGGGGTGGCGTTCCAGCGCCACTGGGAGGAGCAGGCCTACGAGCTGGGGGGCCGCAGCTATGCGGCGCCGGGGCAGACCCTGGCGGATTTCCTGGCGGGTCGCCCCAGCGCCGGCGGCGGCTCGGTGCAGCCCTCCTACAGCCCGGGGGTGACCTTCACCGACCTCAGCCCCGCCCTGCCCAGCTACGTGGTGGAGGCGCTGCGGGAGGCCCTGCCCCAGTTCAACCGCACGATCCCCGGCTACGCCATGGACGACGCCGTGCTCACCGGCGTGGAGACGCGCACCTCATCCCCCCTGCGTCTGCCCCGCGGAGACAATCTGGAGAGCACCAACACCCCCGGGTTGTATCCCGCCGGAGAGGGGGCCGGCTACGCCGGCGGCATCCTCTCAGCGGCCATCGATGGCATCCGCGTGGCGGAAGCCGTGGCGATCACTCTTCGTCGTCGCTGGAGCCCAGGGGAGCCAAACGAATCTGCTTGCGGCCCAGCTTGATTTCGAATTCATCCCCGGGCTTCAGATCGAGCATGGCGGTGTAGGCCTTGCCCACCATCAAGTTGCCGTTGAACTGCACCTTGGTGGTGAAGCTGAGTTTGCGGCCACCCTTGCCCATGCGGGAGGAGCCGGTGCCCAACTCCACGCCCTTCGCATTCAGCAGCGCTTCATAGAAGGCGGTGAAGTTGAGGCGCTCGCTGCCGTCTTTTTTGGTGGAGACATACCCGCAGGCACGCACCACATCCGACTTGCTGACATCCCCAAGCTCCTTGACCTTGGCGAGAAGTTCGGCTCCGGTGAGCATCTGCGTGTTTCTATGCAACATCTGCATCATTGCACCTGAGACCGCCCACCGCAAGGCAAGCCGCGTCCAGTTGTTGCGACACGATCCCGCTCCATTGCACCGCCTTCCGTTGATCACGGCGCCAGGAGTGAAACAACAACGGCTCCGCCACGGTGCACAACGGGCAGCTGCTGATCTGTTCAGCATCCAGCCCCGCCCGCAGCAACTGCAGGCGCTGGGCAACGCGGATGTCGAGGCGCACATGGGTCTGCAATCCTTCGGCATCGGGCAACACCGCCCCCTCGCGCTCAAGTTGATCGAAGGGGGCCACCTGCTGGGCCACCTGCTCCGCCACCCGGCGCTCCACCTGATAGCGCTCACCGGCCACGGCGGGCCCCAGCGCCACCAGCAGATCCTGGCGCCGGCAGCCCACCGCCTCCAGGCGCTCGATCGCCCGCAGCACAATCCCGCCGGCCACACCCCGCCAGCCCGCGTGGCAGGCGGCCACCCGGCCGCTCACCGGATCGGCCAGCAGCACCGGCGTGCAATCGGCGCCACACACCCACAGGCTCTGGCCGCCGGCATCACTCACCAACCCGTCGGCCTGCGGCCAGGGCTCGGCGCCGGCGGCGGAGGCCGGCAACACC
>RHBP01000241.1 GCA_010030955.1 Synechococcaceae bacterium WBB_10_009
GGGGCGGTGGCCATGGCCCGCTCCAGCGATCCCAACTCGGCCAGTGCGCAGTTCTACATCGCGCTTCAGGCCCTGCCTGAGCTCGACGGCCGTTATGCGGTCTTCGGCCGTGTGGTGCAGGGCATGGACGTGGTCGACCGCATCCAGCAGGGCGACAAACTGCTCAAGGCCCGGGTGCTCGAAGGGGGAACCCTGGTGCAGGCCAGGCCTTAGGCCGGCACCCGCTTGTCGAGGCGGGTGGTCTTGAGCAGCTCGGTGTTGACGCCGGAGGCCCGCTCCAGGGCCACCTTGCCGGTGCGCGCGATCTCGAGGATGCCGTAGGGCTCCATCAACCGTTCGAGCGCCACGAGCTTGCCGGGGTCTCCCACCACCTCGAGGGTCAGGGCCTCGTCGGCCACGTCGACCACCTTGGCTCTGAACACAGTCACCAGCTCGAAGATGGCGCTGCGCTGCTGGGCCGGCGCCGCCACCTTGAGCAGCATCAGCTCCCGCTCGACCGCCGGAATCGTCGACAGGTCGATCACACCGAGCACGTTGACCAGCTTGTCGAGCTGTTTGGTCATCTGCTCGAGGGTGCGGTCATCGCCCTCGACCACCATGGTGAGCCGTGACATGCCGCCCTTTTCAGCGGGTCCCACGGCCAGGCTCTCGATGTTGAAGCCGCGGCGCGCGAACAGTCCCGAGATGCGGCTGAGCGCGCCGGATTCGTCCTCAACCAGCACCGAGAGGGTGTGCTTCATGGAGCAGACCGCCGCTGACCACAACAGATCAACCAAAGGTACGCGTCAGCCAGCGCAGCAGCAGCCGATTGAAAGGATCGGGCGCTTCGTCGTGGGGGCAGTGGCCGCAGTGGGGCAGCACGGCCAGCTCAGAGCCGGGCTGCAGGACCTGGCACTGGCCCGACACCTCCAGTGGCACCAGGCGGTCGGCTGCCCCCCAGATCAGCAGCAGCGGTTGCTGCAGCCGGGGCAGCAGGGCGCGGGCGGTGGCCTGCCAGGGGCGCAGGGCCATGGCCGTGCTCATGGCACGCAGACTGCGCACCGCCGTGGGCCGCAGGGCGGGGCGAGCGATCAGGCGGCGCAGCTGGCGATCGCCCAGCACCGGGCTGCTGTAGGCCAGCTGGATGCCCAGCTCCAGCAGGGGTGAGCGTGCCAGCAGGGGCACAATCAGCTCGAGCGGCAGCAACCGGCACAGCAGCGTCACCACAGCGCGCCAGAGGCGGCGCAACCATGGAGCCCGCCGGCCGGGCCGTCGCGGCGCCCGCAGCAGGCTGGGGTCGGCCAGGGGGGCTGCCACCACGGCCCGCACCCAGCGCGGCGCAAACACCGCGCAGCTGAGTGCCACAAGCCCGCCCAGCGAATGGCCCACCAGCACCACCGGTTGCTGCACCACCTGTGCCGCAAAGGCCTGCACCTGCCGTGACCAGAGCCGGTTGTCGAGGGCGCGGCCCCGCCGCAGGCCCGGTTGGCTCGAGGCGCCGAACCCGATCAGATCCAGGCCAAAGACACACCAGCCGGCGGCGGCCAGCGGGGCCGCCGTGTGGCGCCAGTGGCCGCTGCTGGTGCCAAAGCCATGCAGCAGCAGCAGGGCAGGGGCGTCGGTGTCACCCAGCACCTGCCAGTGACACTGGAAGCCCTGCCACTGCCAGAGCTGGGCTTCGCCCCAGTGGGGTGAGGCGTCAGGCTGGGAGGTGCTGGAGTTCACCGGCGGCTGTGACGACTGCGGCAGCAGATCACTATTGCGAAGGGGCTGCCCGGCTGCGGCTGGGGAGCGGGTTCTTTCGCGCCGAATCGCGCCCCGCCCGCGACCTGGGTGTGTTGCTGCTGGCTGACCTCGTGGCCGCGCGCCAGGCTGCTGCGGGTGCCGCTGAACCGGTCGCCGTG
>RHBP01000242.1 GCA_010030955.1 Synechococcaceae bacterium WBB_10_009
GGGGTGTCACAGAGCCTGTCGATCGCCGCGATCAGCCGCTCACGCTCTGGCTTGGGGATGGCCGCTAAGGCTTTGGCTGCCGATCGCTTAATCCGCAGCGAGCAGCGCATCGCGCACCTCCGCCCAATCCAACACCGGATCAGCCGGATCCTTCAGGGTGTCGACCGCCTGGCGCAGGTCTTCCACGTCGTCGAGGTAGTACTCGATCGCCTGGCGAATGATGTCGGCCCGGCAGCGGTTGAGTTGCTTCGCAGCGGCATCCAGCTCAACCCCAAGCGCATCGGGCAACCGAGCAGTGACCTGAACCATGGCCAACTCCGGGAACCCGGCATTGAGCTGATGTCAATGACATTAGCCGGATCCAGAGGGCCCGAGGACGCCAGGCCCAGCTACCACAGGCCGCGGATGCTGGAGCCCTGCTGCGGCCAGCGGGGGGCGGCGCCGGCGCCGCAGCTGCCCTTGGGCAACCCCTGGCAGAAGCCGTTGGAGAGGTCGGCCGTGCGCCAGGGCAGGGGGGTGCTCTGCTGCTCCAGCAGCACGCGGTAGGTGTTCTCGAGGGCCGAGCCGTCCCACACGATCGTTTGATCCGGGAAACCAAAGCCCATCACCTTGGTGCCATCGCCGCCGCCCATGGCGATGCCGAGCAGGTCGGTGATCTGGTGGGTGATGTCGATGCCGCGGGCGTAGGGGGAGGTCCAACCGTAGAAACGGCGCTCCACCAACTCCGGGGTGGTCACCACCAGGCCGCAGCGGGTCACCTCCACCGGTGCGCCCGCCGCCTGGGGTGCCTCCAGGGTGGTGTTGCACACCACCGGGCCCGCCAGGGCCGGCGCCGCGGGGGCCACCGAAGCCGCCGCCGCCAGCAGCAGGGGCAACCGCCAACGGGTCACAGCCACACGCGCATCTGGGCGCAAACTAGACATCCCAACCGCCCGCCGCCAGAGGCATGACCGCCCTTCCACCCCTGCCCCAGACCAGCGCCGAGCAGCGGGCGCTGCTGCTGCAGCTGTTGGCGGAGCGCGCCTACCGCCACGGGCAGTTCACCCTGGCGTCTGGGCGCACCAGCACGCACTACGTGAACTGCAAACCGGTGAGCCTCAGCGGCCCGGGACTGGCGCTGCTCTCCGCCCAGATGCTGGCGCTGGTGGAGCCTGAGGCCGCCGCCGTGGCGGGCCTCACCCTGGGGGCCGACCCGTTGGTGAGCGGCGTGGCCCAAGCGGCGGCCCTGGCCGGCCGCCAGCTCGATGCGCTGATCGTGCGCAAGGAGGCCAAGGGCCACGGCACCGGCGCCTGGCTGGAGGGCCCCCTGCCCGCCGCCGGCAGTGTGATCACGGTGCTGGAAGACGTGGTGACCACCGGCGGCTCCTCCCTCAAGGCGGTGCACCAGCTGCGGGAAGCGGGCTACACGGTGAACCGGGTGGTGACCATCGTGGATCGCCAGGAGGGCGGCCTCGAGGCGATGACCGCGGCCGGCCTGGAGCTGCGCAGCCTGTTCCTGCTGGAGGAGGTGGCGGCGGCCCACCAGGCGGCGCGCTGAGGGCCTCTCCAAAGGTGGACCGGCCTGGAGCTGAGCAGCCTGTTCCTGCTGGAGCACGTGGCCGCGGCACACCTCCACGGCAGCACCCCTTGAGCCACCCCGCCTCCCCCAGCGCCGCCCGTTGGAGCACCCCCGCGGGGCTGATCCGCCTGGAGGGGGCCGGCAGCCGCCGCTTTCTGCACGGCCAGAGCAGCCAGGCCATTGAGCTGGCCCCCGAGGGCGCCTGCCTGGCCACCTGCCTGATCAGTCCCACCGCCCGCATGCGCGGGCTGGCGCTGGTGCGGCTCGACGCCGGCGGCAGCGCCGAACTGGTGGTGCTGGCGGGGGATGCGG
>RHBP01000243.1 GCA_010030955.1 Synechococcaceae bacterium WBB_10_009
CCTGCCCGGGGCTGAAACTGGCGGATGGCCTCCTGGCTAAACGGATACACCGTGCTGGAGCCCACGATGGCGATCTCCTCGGCCCCGGCCCCGGCTTGAGCGAGGGCGGCTCCGGCCAGGGGCATGGCCCCCAGGCAAGCCGCACCGAGCCAGCCTGCGGTGAGCAACAGCACCCCGGATCCACGCACTCCAGCACCCATGGTTTGGTGACAACAGCAGTGCCTTGAATCTGCGTCAGCCCCCGACGCCTTTCGTTAAGGGCGCTTTAACGGCTGATTGTGATTGCCAAGTCATAAATCGGGCTGGCCGAACCGTTAACCGCCTCTTAAGGCCAACTGCCGTTCTGCGTGGGAGCGTGGTGGGGTTGAGTGTTTGACAGTGCCGCGGACACCGCAAACGGCATGAACCTTCCAAGCAGCGAACCTGCATTCGTTTACCGCAACCGCCCCCCCCAGGAAAAGCTGGTGGATCAGGGGTTCCGCCAGCTGGTGGTGGTGCTCGCCTCCCTGGTGGGGGTGGTGTTGTTGGGCATCTTGCTCACGGTGCTTTCCGGCTCCCGTGAGGCCATGGCCAGTTTCGGCCTCGGCTTTCTCACCACCTCCGACTGGGACCCGGTGACCGAGAGCTACGGGGCCTTCACCGCCATCTACGGCACGGTGGTGACCTCGATCCTGGCCCTGCTGATCGCCGTTCCCTTGGGGGTGGGCACCGCCGTGTTCATCACCGAAAACATCATCCCCCTGGGCGTCCGCCAGGTGTTGGGGGTGATGGTGGAACTGCTGGCGGCCATTCCCTCGGTGGTGCTGGGGCTGTGGGCCATCTTCGTGATGGAACCGTTCCTGCGGCCCATTCTTGAGGGGGTGTACATCACCCTCGGTTGGCTCCCGATCTTCTCCACCCAACCCCAGGGGCCCGGTGTGGCGCCCGCGATTTTGATTCTTGTGGTGATGATCCTTCCGATCATCACGGCCATCGCCCGCGATTCCATCCAGCAAGTGCCCCCGGAGCTGCGTCAGGCGGCCTATGGCATCGGCACCACCCGCTGGGACGCGATCCTCAAGGTGATCCTGCCGGCGGCCGTGTCGGGCATCACCGGTGGCGTGATGCTCGCCCTGGGCCGGGCCATGGGGGAAACCATGGCCGTCACCATGATCATCGGCAACTCCACCAACTTCAGCTGGAGCCTGCTGGCCCCCGGCAACACCATCTCCTCGATGCTCGCCAACCAATTCGGCGAGGCCGATGGCCAGCAGGTGTCCGCCCTGATGTACGCGGCCCTGGTGCTGATGGTGCTCACCCTGGTGGTGAATCTGCTGGCCCAGTGGGTGGTCCGCCGTCTGAGCCTCAAATACAACTGATCGCCATGGCCTTCAACAGCTCCACCCTCAGCAACTCCGGCGCAAGCCTGGGCATCGGACGCAACTCCCTGCGCTTCCAGCCCGGCTTGGCGCGCAACCGCTGGAATGCGGCCTTCACGATCCTGGCGGCAATGTTCTCCACCGTGGTGGTGCTGCCCCTCGTGCTGGTGCTGGCCTACGTGCTCTTCAAAGGGGGCTCGTTGCTGTCTCTGCAGCTGCTCACCCAGTTGCCCCCCGCCCCAGGCCTGGAGGGCGGCGGCATCGGCAACGCCATCCTCGGCACGGTTGTGGTCACCCTGGTGGCCAGCCTGATTGCCATTCCGGTGGGCGTGGGCGGCGGCATCTACCTGGCGGAATACTCCCAGTCGGGCCCCTTCGCCCAGTTTGTGCGCTTTGGCACCAACGTGCTCTCCGGCGTGCCCTCGATCATCTGCGGCGTGTTCGTCTATGGCCTGATCGTGAGCACCCGGGTGTTCTTCGATCAGAGCTACAGCGCCATGGC
>RHBP01000244.1 GCA_010030955.1 Synechococcaceae bacterium WBB_10_009
GTGATCGCCGATGCGGGCCTCGGGCAGGCAGGCCAGGCTCACCTGCTGCAGCACCCCGTCGAGGTCAACAGCAGCGCGGCGCCACAAACCCGGGTCAACGGCCTCTGGTGCCGCATCGATCGCCACGATTCGTCCGCAGACCGCAAGACACACGACGGGCCGGCTCCGGCTGGCACACCCAGAGGTGTAGGCATCCGAGCTCTGGCCGCAACCGCACGGGGCGGCACTGCGGTGGCACTGCAGCACTCGGGGATCACGGGTTGATCACTGGGGCGGTGCCGCCAGCTGGGCCGCCACCAGCTGGCCCAGGGCCAGGGCACCGTCGCCACAGGGCAGCTGCTGGGCCCAGAGGGGCTGCAACCCCGACGCGGCCAGGGCCTCGATCAGCCCCTCCAGCAACAGCCGATTCTGAAAACAGCCGCCCGCCAGCACCACCGTGGACACACCGCTGCGCCGCGCACTTTGCTCGGCCCAGCCGGCCAGCCCCGCGACGAGTGCGCGGTGAAACAACAGGGCACTGATCGCCGCAGGCACCCCGGCGGCCCTCTGGGCCAGCAGCACCTGGAGCAGGGGCCGCCAGTCGAGCCACTGCTGCGCCAGCGAGGCGGCCGCAGCGGGCTCGAGCGGCAGCAGTTCAGAGGCGCGGCGCTGGCACAGCAACGCCGGGCCGCGGCCTTGGGCCTGCGCAGCGGCGCCCTGCAGCAGCAACCCGGCCTCGCCCTCATGGCTGAGGCACTGCACCAGGCCCAGCAGCGAGGCGACCCCGTCAAACAACCTGCCCAGGCTGGTGGTCTGGGGGCAGTGGATGCCAGCGGCCAGGGCCCGCAGCAGCAGCTGCCGCTCCTCGTCGTCAAAGGCCTGCTGGGTGGCGACAGCACCGAGGTGCTCCAGGGCCCAGGGGCCCAAGGCCGCCAACAGCGCCAGGGCCACGCGGCGGGGCTCCCGCAGGGCCCTGCTGCCCCCCGGCAGCGCAAAGGGGCGCAGACAGGCCAACCGCTGGCATGAGCCATCGGAGCCGATCAGCAGACCTTCGCCTCCCCACAGGGAGACCGTTCCTGGACCATGCCCCAGGCCGTCGCAGGCCAGCACCAGGGCCGGCGGAGCGACACCGTGCTCGGCCAGCACGGCCAGGCCATGGGCCTGGTGATGCTGCACGGTCTGGTGATGCCACGAACCCCGGGTCCGGCGCTGGGCCCAGTGGTGGGAGAGATAGCCCGGATGCTGATCGCTGAGCACCATGGCCAGCTGGTCACCGTGGCGCTGCAACAGCTCCTCCAGCCCCTGCTGCCAGCGGCCGTGGCAGCGGCCATCGGCCAGGTCGCCCAGCGGAGCCGACAACCACACCTGGCCGCCCGCTGCCAGCGCCGGGGCACACTTCAGGTCACCGCCCAGGGCCAGCACGGATCGGCCGATCCCGGGGCGCGCCCAGCTGGGCAAGGGCAGGGGCAGGGGCGCATAGCCACGGGCCCGGCGCAGCATCTGGGGTCGGCCGGCCACCAGCCGCACCACCGCATCATCGAGCGGCCGGGCGATCGACCGGTCGTGCACCAACCAGCCATCGGCGATCGGACCGGTCGGAGCCCGCGGACCGATGCGCGCCATCGCCTCGTCAAGATCAATGCACAGGGGCTCGCTGCTGCGGTTGCCGCTGGTGGCCACCAGGGGTCCCCCGAAGGCCTCGACCAGCAGCCGGTGCAGCGGTGAGGCCGGCAGCATCACCCCGAGCTCGCTGCAGCCCGGAGCGATGCCGGCAGCCAGGCCAGTTGCCTCTGCACGCCGGCGCAGCAGCACGATCGGCGCCTCGGGCCCCTGCAGCACGCGCCCTTCGGCATCGCTCAGCAGCACCCAGGGATCCAGGCA
>RHBP01000245.1 GCA_010030955.1 Synechococcaceae bacterium WBB_10_009
CTCTGGCTCGACCCCTGGCGGCTCGAAGAGCGGGGGCTCACCATCGGCGATGTGCGCACGGCCCTGCAACAGCAGAACGTGCTGGCAGCCCTGGGGCAGAGCGGCGATGCCCCCAGCCCCGAGGGCCAGCAGCTCACCCTGCCGCTGCGCATGGAAGGCAGGCTGCGCACACCCGCCGAGTTTGAACAGCTGGTGGTGGCCCGCGATGGCAAGACCGGTGGCCTCACCCTGCTGCGCGATGTGGGCCGGGTCGAACTGGGCAACGAGAGCTACGACGCGATCGCCACCAACCTGGCCGGCAACCCGGTCGTCGCCCTGGTGATCAACCAGCGCGACGGCAGCAATGCGATCACCGTCAGCGCCGCGGTCAATGAAGCCCTCAGGGAACTGGAACCCCGGTTCCCGCCGGGCATCACCATGCAGCTGATCGTCGATGAAGCCGACTTCGTCCAGGGCAGCATCGACAACACCACCGCCAGCCTGAGGGATGCGGTGGTGCTGGTGTTTGTGGTGTTGCTGCTGGGGCTGGGCAACAGCCGCCTGGCCCTGGTGACCGCCGCAGCCGTACCGGTGGCGCTGGTCGGTGCCCTCAGCGTGCTTTACCTCACGGGCCAGTCCCTCAACACCCTGACCCTGTTCGGCATGGTGCTGGCGTCGGGTCTGGTGGTCGATGACGCCATCGTCGTCAGCGAAGACATCGGCCGCCGACTCGAGAACGGCACGGCGCCCCTGCAGGCGGCCCGCGAGGCCATGGCCGAACTGGGCAATGCGGTGATCGCCACCTCGCTGGTGCTGATCGTGGTGTTCGTGCCGGTGCTGGGTCTCGGGGGCAGCGTGGGGCGCCTCTATGCCCCGATCGCGATCACGATCAGTGCGGCGATCAGCTTCTCCACCTTCAACGCCCTCACCTTCACCCCGGTTCTGGCCAGCCGGTCCGTGGGCCCCGGGCGGGCCGAACCACGCTGGTTGCTGCGCTGGATCGACCCGCCCCGGCGCTGGCTCGAGGGCCTTGAAGCGCCCTATGGCCGCTTGCTTGCCTGGGCCATGGCCCGCTCCCGCCAGGTGCTGGTGCTGCTGCTGGCCGGCATGGTGATCACGGCCCTGGCCCTGCAGGCCATGCCCAAGAGCTTCATTCCGCAGGAGGACACCGGCCAGCTGCGGGGGGTGGTGATCCTGCCGGATGGCTTGGCCCTGCAGCAGACCCAGGCCGTGCTGGACCAGGTGCGCGACGTGGTGCGCAGCGAGCCGCTGATCACCCGGGCCACCTTCTTTGCCGGTCGCTCCTTCGGCGACAGCAGCCCCAACAAAGGGCTCTTTTATCTGCGCCTGGCCCCGATCGAGCAGCGAACCGGATCCGAGCAGACCACCGCTGCCGTGGCCGATCGACTCAACGGCAAACTGCGCCGCCAGATTCGCCAGGCCGTGGTGCAGCTGAGTGAACCGCCGAGCGTGCGGGGTTTCAGCAGCGAAGGGGGACTGGAGCTGGAACTGCTCGACGTGAGCAATGGCCAGCTCAGCCTCGCCGATTTTGAACAACAGGCCCAGCGCTTCATCGCCGCTGCGCGCGCCACCGGCGCGTTTGAACGGGTCTCGACCCGATTCAGCGCCGGCTCGCCCCAGCTGGAGCTGATCCCTGATCGCCTGCAGCTGGCCTCGCTGGGGGTGGACCTGGCCACCGTGGTTGACACCCTGGGGGCGAGCTTTGGCAGCGACTACGTCAACGACAGCTTCGAAAGCGAGCAGGTGCGCAAGGTGATTGTGCAGCTCGACGGGGCCAGGCGCCGTGATGCCGATGACGTGCTGAGCCTGATGGTGCGGAACCGTGAGGGCACGCTGATCCCCCTGCGCCAGCTGGTGAC
>RHBP01000246.1 GCA_010030955.1 Synechococcaceae bacterium WBB_10_009
GACCCCGACCTGCGCAGCCGTCAGGCCAACCAGCTGGAGCCATGGGTGGCGCAACAGCAACCCGGTGTTGACATCTGGATTCCCACTTACAACGAGCCGGAGCGGTTGGTTCGACGGGCAATCCTGACCTGTCGCAACCTCAGCTACGCCAATCGCACGATCACCGTGCTTGACGACGGGCACCGGCCGGCCATTGCAGAGCTGGCCGCAAAACTGGGTGTCAACTACCTGAGCCGCCCCGACAACGCCCACCGCAAGGCCGGCAACCTGAACCACGCCCTGGCCCACACCAGCGCTGAGTTCATCGCGGTCTTCGACTGCGATTTCATGCCCTACCCGCGCTTTCTGGAGCGCACCCTGGGCTTCTTTGCCGAGGAGCGGGTGGCCCTGGTTCAGACCCCGCAGCACTATTTCCAGGCGGAGTTTCACAACCGCAACCTGGGCCTCGATGTGGTGATGCCCAGCGATCTGGATTACTTCTTTCGTTATCTGCAGGTGATTCGCGATCGCGCCAACGCGGTGATCTGCTGTGGCACCTCCTATGTGGTGCGCCGCCGCGCTCTTGAATCGATCGGCGGCTATGTCACCAGCTGTCTGATTGAGGACCACCAGACCAGCACCAAACTGCTGACGCGGGGGTGGAGCATCCGTTACCTCAATGAGGTGCTGAGCATGGGTGAGGTGCCGCGCACCTTTCCTGATTTTCTGGATCAACGCCTGCGCTGGATGCAGGGCAACATCCAGATCTTTTTCCGCCCGACGGAGCTGCCGATCTGGAGCGCGCTCAACGCAGCACAGCTGAGCTTCTACATCAATCTGGCCGTCAGCGTGCTGACGCCGCTGTGGCGGCTCATCTACCTGGTGCTGCCCCTCCTCAGCCTGGTGCTGGGCTTCACCCTGATCGCCGCCCCTCCGATCGAATACCTGGCCTACGGCACTCCGTTTGTGCTGCTGCTCCACGTGATCCCCAGCTGGCTCAGCGACTACCACCAGTTTCAGTTCTGGAACGAGGTCTACGAATCCCTGTTCCGCGTGCCGGGCCTGCGCCGCATGCTGCAGGTGTTGCGCCACCCGTTTCGCATCTACGGCGGCATCGTCACCAACAAGGACGTCAACCAGACCAACAGCCAGAACAGCAACCTGGCGCTGATCTGGCCGTTGCTCATGCTGCTGGCTGGACTGGCGCTGACGTTGGTGCTGCGCTACCTGGTGCCCCAACTCGACATGGCCCTGGGGGGCTGGCGGCCCAACTACGACGGCGAGGCGCTGATGCTGGGCTGGAACCTCTACAACGGCCTGGTGCTGGCGGTGGCGGTGCTGGCCTGCGTCGATCGGCCCAACCAGAGGGTCACCGACCGATTTCCGATCAACCGCATCGCCTGCCTGGAGAGCGGCGATCTGCGGTTGTGGGGCACCACCCTCGACATGTCTGAAGAGGGGGCAAACCTGGCCCTGCAGACGCCCCATCCAGGCCTGCACAGAGGCCAGCGCGGCACGCTGAGACTGGTGGAGCCGGCCCTTAACCTGGAAGCCGAGGTAACACGGGCCACCCCCTCGGAGCTGGCCCTCAGCTTCGGGGCGGCCGCGGCCCAGAACGATGGCGCGCTGCTGGCTCTGCTGTACAGCGGTGATCTGTGGTTCCACCGCCCCAAGCGGCTCAGTATCAGCGATGCCCTGCTGCACTGGCTGGGGAGCCTGTGGCGCGCCGAGCCGATCCGCCGGAGTTTCAACTGAACAGCGAGGCTGTCATCAGGGGCAGCGCTGGGCGTTGAAGTCGCAGGCGTAGATCGCCGGCTTCTGCCAGCTCAGCGGAATCTCCAGCAGATCGCGGCTGCCGGTGAT
>RHBP01000247.1 GCA_010030955.1 Synechococcaceae bacterium WBB_10_009
ACCGGCGACATCGGCATCGCCTACGCCGATGCGGCCCTGGTGCAGCTGCCCACCGGTGCGCGGGCGGTACTGGCCCTGATGGTCAAAGGGCCGTTCAATGATCCCCGTTCCACCGATCTGATTCGGGCCATGGCTGCCGAAGTGTCCAAAACCCTTGTGGGGCGCCGCTGATGGCCGCCCCACGCCAGCGGTTGTCTGGGCCCCTGGCAGCGCTGTTGCTGCTGGCCCCCGCCGGGGTGGCCCCCACGGCCAGCGCCCAGGTGCAGGCGCAGACCGCCGTGCTGCGGCCCCAGGTGGTGGCGCCCCTGGCCGGCGGCCTCGATGGGGTGCTGGTGCTCAACGACAACAACCCTGAACTGATCACCGCGCCCGGGATCCTGCTGTCGACCTTTGCCCCCACCGGTCGAGCTGTTCCCGCGGCCCATCTCGATGTGGCGATCGAGGGCCGTTTTGATCTGTTCAGCCATCACGTGTATGCCGGCAAACCCGAGACCCAGGACTCAACCCTGTGGCTCGCAGTGGTTGCCGAGCCCCGGGGCAGCAAGGCGGTGACCCTGCGGTTGTTGAACGGCTCGACCGCCCTCTCCCAGTCGTTGGATCCGAGCCAGCCCGGCGCGCCGTTTCTGCCCTTGCCCACGCTGATGCCCCAGGGGCTCAGCCCGGTCTATGCCGGCCCGGGCAGCCGGGTGGCGACCGAACTGTTGAGCCGATACCGCACGCCCCTGATCCCGGCCCAGTGGACCCTGGCGCCGGGTGCGCCCAGCACCCTGCTGGTGCTGCCCATTCCGGTGCGGGGGCTTGATCCGCTGCTCAACGGCCGCAACCTGCAGTTGCGCCTCCAGAGCGATGGCCCCCTCTCGGTGGCCACCCTGGCGGCCTTCGGGCCCAATGACCGGCCACCCCCGGCCGACACCTGGGCAACCGTGCTCGCGGGCGGCCTGAGCCCCCGGGAGCACCTGGCCAGTCCGCGGGGAGCCCCGGGGCCGATCACCTATTCACGGGTGAGCGGCGTGCAGCGCGGCAGCGTCTGGACCGGTCGCCTGACCGACCCGGGCCAGCCCTATCTCTCGGCAGGACGGGCGCCGATCTCCTGGCCGATCGCGTCGCTGCTGCGGGGCACCCTGGGCACGGCCCAGGGCCGAGCTCAAGGCGTTCTATCCCGGAACGGCCTGGGCCGCCCATGGCAACTACGGCGTCGAATACGACCTGACCCTTCCGCTGCGCAACACCGGGCTGAAGCCCACCACCCTGCAGTTGGCCTTTGAATCGCCCCTCAAGGGTGACCAGGCCCAGGGAGGCCTGCGGTTCAACAGCCTGCCGGCCAAGGCGGTCATGTTTCGGGGCACCGTTGAAGTGAGCGGACTCGATGGCAGCAACGGTCGCCCCGCCGGTCGGCAGGGGTTCCATGTGGTGCTGCGCAATGGCCAGCCAGGGCCGCAGGTGGTCATCGCCCTGGGGCACGGTGACCCTGCCGCCGGGGGGTGAACGCACCCTCCGGGTGCGGCTGATCTACCCCGCCGATGCCAGCCCCCCCCAGGTGCTCAGCCTGCTGCCCCTGGCCGGCCCTGAGGTGTCCGGAGTGCCTGTGAAACAATCGCCAGCATCTCCTGCTCCCAGCAAGCCGTGACGCAAGCCCGCAAGCGCCGGGTCTTTCCCTTCACCGCCATCGTCGGCCAGGAGGAGATGAAACTGGCCCTGCTGCTCAATGTGATCGATCCCCGCATCGGCGGGGTCATGATCATGGGCGACCGGGGCACCGGCAAGAGCACCACGATCCGGGCGCTGGCCGACCTGCTGCCCGAGATCGAGGTGGTCGCTGGCGATCCCTACAAC
>RHBP01000248.1 GCA_010030955.1 Synechococcaceae bacterium WBB_10_009
GAGACCCTCTCCAAGGTGCTCTATCCCAACGACGGCACCGATGAGGGGCGCCGGCTGCGGCTCAAGCAGCAGCACTTCTTCGTGAGCTGCTCCCTGCAGGACATGCTGCGCAACCTCGACCAGCGCGGCATTCCGGTGCAGGAATTCCCCGACCACTGGGCGGTGCAGCTCAACGACACCCACCCCGCCATCGCCGTGGCGGAGCTGATGCGGCTGCTGATCGACGACAAGCACCTGGAGTGGGACCAGGCCTGGGACATCACCTGCCGCTCCCTGGCGTACACCAACCACACGCTGCTGCCGGAGGCCCTGGAGAAGTGGGGGCTGCCGCTGTTCGGCTCGCTGCTGCCGCGGCACCTGGAGCTGATCTACGAGATCAACCGCCGCTTCCTGCAGGCGGTGCGCATCCGCTACCCCGGCAACGAGGCGCTGCTGCGCAAGGTGTCGATCATCGACGAGGAGGGCAGCAAGGCCGTGCGCATGGCCAACCTGGCCACCGTGGCCAGCCACCACGTGAACGGCGTGGCGGCGCTGCACAGCGAACTGGTGCGCACCAAGTTGCTGCCGGAATTTGCGGCCCTGTGGCCGGAGAAGTTCACCAACGTCACCAATGGCGTGACGCCGCGGCGCTGGATGGCCCTGGCCAACCCCGCCCTGCGGCAGCTGCTGGCCGAGAGCATCGGCGAGGGCTGGGTGTCGGATCTGGATCAATTGCGCCAATTGGAGCGCTACGCCGACGACAGCGCCTTCCTGGAGCGCTGGCAGGCCACCAAGCTGGCCAGCAAGCGGCACCTGGCCAACTACATCCACCGCCAGAGCGGTCTGCTGGTGGATCCGGCGTCGATGTTCGACGTGCAGGTGAAGCGCATCCACGAGTACAAGCGCCAGCACCTCAACGCCCTGCAGGTGATCGCCCACTACCTGCGCATCAAGAACGGCCGGGCCGAGGGGATGGCGCCGCGCACGGTGATCTTCGGCGGCAAGGCGGCCCCCGGCTACTACATGGCCAAGCTGATCATCCGCTTCATCAACGGCATCGCCGAAACGGTGAACGCCGATCCGGACATGGACGGCCGCCTGCGGGTGGTGTTCCTGCCGGATTACAACGTGAAGCTCGGTGAGCGGGTGTACCCGGCCTCGGATCTGTCGGAGCAGATCTCCACCGCCGGCCTGGAGGCCTCCGGCACCGGCAACATGAAGTTCGCCATGAACGGGGCCCTCACCATCGGCACCCTCGATGGCGCCAACGTGGAAATCCGCGAGCAGGTGGGGCCCGAGAACTTCTTCCTGTTCGGCATGAATGAATCCGAGGTGGCCAACCTGCAGGCCAAGGGCTACCGGCCCTGGGAGCTGATCCCCCAGCTGCCGGAACTCGGTGAGGTGCTGAAGCTGGTGGAGCAGGGGCACTTCAGCAATGGCGATGGGGAGCTGTTCCGGCCGCTGCTGGAAAACCTCACGGGCCGCGACCCCTTCTGCGTGCTGGCCGACTTCGCTGATTACCTGCGGGTGCAGCAGCAGGTGAGCGCCGCCTGGGCCGACCGCGGCAACTGGAACCGCCTGTCGCTGCTCAATTCAGCCCGCACCGGCTTCTTCTCCTCCGACCGCTCGATCCGCGAATACGCCGAACGCATCTGGAAGGCCGAGGCCTTCCCGGTGACGATCACCTGCAACCTCGACGGCTGAGCTGAGCCGGGCGCCCATGGCCGTGCTGGTGCTGAATGTGGGCAGCTCCAGCCTCAAGGCGGCGCTGCTCCAGGGCAGCGAGCGCCTGTGGAGCGCCGCGGCGGACCGCCGGGGGCGGCCCCTGCCGGAGCAGCTGCAGGCCTGGCTGG
>RHBP01000249.1 GCA_010030955.1 Synechococcaceae bacterium WBB_10_009
TGGTCTGATCACCGAGGAGCTGGGTGTCATCCGCTCCCGCTACGACTCCCCTCGCCGCACCGAGATCCTCGATGTGGAAGGTGGCCTCGAAGACATCGATCTCATCGCCAATGAGCGCTCGGTGGTGCTGCTCACCGAGAACGGCTACCTCAAGCGGATGCCCGTGAGTGAGTTTGAAGCCACCAGCCGCGGCACCCGCGGCAAGGCCGGCACGCGCACCCAGGGGGAGGAGGCGGTGCGGCTGTTCATCAGCTGCAACGACCACGACTCGCTGCTGCTGTTCTCCGACCGCGGCGTGGTGTACACGGTGCCGGCCTACCGGGTGCCGATGTGCAGCCGCGCCGCCAAGGGCACACCGATCGTGCAGCTGCTGCCGATCCCCCGCGAGGAGCAGATCACCTCGCTGTTGGCGGTGAGCGAATTCGCCGAGGATGCGGTGCTGGTGATGCTCACCAGCGGCGGCTTCATCAAGCGCACGCGCCTCTCGGCCTTCGCCAACATCCGCTCCAACGGTCTGATCGCCATTTCCCTGGAGGAGGGCGATGCCCTCTGCTGGGTGCGCCTGGCCCAGCCCGGCGACAGCGTGCTGATCGGTTCGCGCAACGGCATCACGATCCACTTCCGGCTCAGTGATGAGGAGCTGCGGCCCCTGGGACGCACCGCCCGCGGCGTGCGGGCCATGAACCTGCGGCCCGGCGATCAGCTGGTGAGCATGGATGTGTTGCCGGTGGAACTGGCGGATCGGGTTGAAGGCAGTGCCGCCAGCGACACCGACGACGAGGGGGATGGCGACGACCTGGCGGCCAGCGAAGGGCCCTGGGTGCTGGTGGCCAGCGCCAGCGGCCTGGGCAAGCGGGTGCCGGTGGACCAGTTCCGCCTGCAGAAGCGGGCCGGCATGGGGCTGCGGGCGATCAAGTTCCGCCGCGACGGCGATGTGCTGGTGGGGTTGAAGGTGCTCGGCAGCGGTGA
This sequence comes from Synechococcaceae bacterium WBB_10_009, assembly GCA_010030955.1. Taxonomy (GTDB): domain Bacteria; phylum Cyanobacteriota; class Cyanobacteriia; order PCC-6307; family Cyanobiaceae; genus Vulcanococcus. The sequence continues at coordinate 970 of RHBP01000249.1, forward strand.
GGAGTTGCTGCTGGTGAGCGAGAAGGGGGTGATCGTGCGCATGCGCGCCGATGCGGTGCCGCAGCAGTCGCGGGCCGCCACCGGCGTGCGGCTGCAACGGCTCGACAGCGGTGACCGCCTGGCGGAGGTGGTGTTGGTGCCCCCGGCCGCCGACGGCGACGACGCCGACCTGGAGGATCCCAGCGTTGAGGCCATGCCCGCCGTCAGCGATGCCGGCGACGCCTGATCCTCAGCTCAGCCCCCAGGCCCAGATCAGCACGGCCAGGAAGCCGCCCACGCTCGCCAGCTGCATGGCCAGTTCGAGCCGCTCGATGCGGCGGTTGAGCGCCGCATCGAACCGTTCCGCCAGCCGGTCCTTGAGGTTGGCGCACCAGATGAACTCGCAGAAGAACACCAGCGTCACCCCGTAGGAGAGCGCATACAGCCGGTCGAGGCCGGTGAGGTAGGGGAGCGTGGGCAGCGTGTCGCGGTAGGCCTGTTGCATGAACACCAGCGTCAGCAGGATCACCGGTGGGATCGCCAGCCGTTCGGAGCTGAAGCTGGCCCGCAGGTTGGGGGTGAGCAGCATCACCAGCATCGTGATCGTGAGTGGCAACAGCCACTTCACCAACGACGCCCGGCCCAGGGGCTCGTAGGTGAGGTTCAGGTCCACCCGACCCGGTTCAGTCACCAACCGCCAGGAGCGCAGCTGGTAGCCGGTCATGTTGGTGCGTTGGTTGACGCTGGAATCGGTGGCGTCGCCCCGCAGCTGGAGGGCCCCCACGGCGGCGTTGGCGCTGGGCACCGCCTCCAGGATCAGCCGCAGGGTCAGGCCGCCAAAGGGGTGGCTGCGGAAGTTGATCTCATCGGAATAGAAGTTGCC
>RHBP01000250.1 GCA_010030955.1 Synechococcaceae bacterium WBB_10_009
GCTGGCCGCACCGCCTCCGGGGGCCAGCTGCTCCCGTAGGGCATCGCGCCAGGCGATCAACCCCGCCAGATCCTTGCCGTGGCGCCGCTCCAACGCCTTCAGCTGGGCGATGCGCTCCTGCAGCTGCCCAAGGCTTTCGGGATCACTCTCCAGGGAGGCGCCGTAGCGATCGAGCGCACGGGCCAGGTCTTGGAGCTGGGCAAACCCGTCGCTGCAGCGGGCGCTGAGCTCCGCCAGGGAGGGATCCAGCTGCTGCATGGCCGCCAGTTCGCCCTCGCAGGCCGCCAGGTGATCCAACACGGAAGGGGCCTCCTCCACCCCCTCCACCAACCGGCCGATCAGGCCCATCACCCCCTGCTGCAGCCGCACCCCATGGGCCAGGCGGTTTTCCTCGGCCTGGAGCTGCTCCCGCTCGGCGGGATCCTCCAGCTGGGCCGCCTCCAGATCCGCCAGCAACTGCTCCTGCCGCTCCCGCTCCTGCTGCAACTGCTCCCAATTGGCCTGGGCCCGCTCCAGGGCCTGGGCGGCGCCGCGCCAGGCGCGGTGGGCCTCGGCCACCGGTGCCAACAGGGCCTGCAACGGTGGGCCCGCAAAGCGATCCAACCAACGGCGCTGCTGACCGGGCCTGGCCAACTGCTGGGTCTGCCCCTGCACGGTGAGATCCAACAGCAGCGGCCGCAGCTCCTGGATCTGGGCCCGGTTGATCGCCACCCCATTGAGCCGGTGGCGGCTGCTCAGCCGCTCTTCGCTGAGGCGCCACTCCCGGCTCAACAGCAGTTCGCCCTCCTCCGCCTCCAGCTGCTGCTGCTCCAGCCAGGCCAGCAGGGGTGGGGTGAGGCTGAAGCTGGCCTCGATGGCACCGCGCTCCGCCCCCTGGCGCAGCAGGCGCGGGCCCGATCCCCCCAAAAGGGCATCCAGCGCGTCGAGCAGGATCGACTTGCCGGCGCCGGTTTCGCCGGTGAGCACCGTGAAGCCGCCGCTGAACTCCAGCTGCAACCGCTCGATCAGAGCGATGTTCTCGAGGCGCAGTCCGGTGAGCACAGGGCGGCGGCAGCGGCCGGGTGTAGGGCCCGACCGTAGCGGCTGTGTCTTTCGTTTAGAAGGGGGGAGATTGTGCATCCGGCCCCCCGGCACCGTGAAGCCCCCAGCCCCCCTCACCGCAGCGGAAGCGGCCGCAGCCGCCATGCAGGTGGCTGTGTTTGGCCCTGTGCAGGAGTTAGCCAAGGCTGACCAAGGGGCGGACACCGTCGCAAACCCACCTCAACCGGCGCCGGCCACCAGCCCATCCGCCGACCTCAGCGACTTCATCGAGGCGGCGGGGCTGCTCGAGTACGACCCGGCGGCCATCAGCCGCATCTACGCCGGCCACCCCCAACGGCTGATCCGGCGCCTCTGGCAAACCCTGGTGCCCATTGGCCTCTACCTGCTGAGCGTGGCGATCGACTGGCTCACCCGCCGCCTCAACGACCCCGACCACGCCCGGGCCCGCGCCAAGCAAGCGGCCGACCTGGTGGCCTCCCTCGGCCCCGCCTTCATCAAGGCCGGCCAAGCCCTCTCCACCCGGCCCGACATCATTCCGCCGCTGCTCTTGGAGGAGCTGGCGCAACTGCAGGACCAGCTGCCTGGTTTCGATTCGGCCCTGGCCATGGCCTGCATCGAAGAAGACCTGGGCGCCCCCATCCACACGATCTACGCCGAGCTGGAGCGGGAACCGATCTCCGCCGCCTCCCTGGGCCAGGTGCACCGCGGCGTGTTGCTCACGGGTGAAAAGGTGGCCGTGAAGGTGCAACGGCCTGGCCTGCGCGAGCAGATCACGCTCGACCTCTACA
>RHBP01000026.1 GCA_010030955.1 Synechococcaceae bacterium WBB_10_009
GCAGATCAGCGACGAAATCTTGGCGATCCTCGACCTCACCGAACGGATCCTTTCCACCTTCGATTTCCGCCACTACGAGATCAACCTCTCCACCCGGCCGGAGAAATCGATCGGCCAGGACGCCGTGTGGGAGCTGGCCACCCAGGGCCTGATCCAGGCGCTGGAGCGCAAGGGCTGGGCCTACAAGATCGATGAAGGCGGCGGCGCCTTCTACGGCCCCAAGATCGACCTCAAAATCGAGGACGCCATCGGCCGGATGTGGCAGTGCTCCACCATCCAGCTCGATTTCAACCTGCCGGAGCGCTTCAACCTCGACTATGTGGCCGCCGATGGCTCGCGGCAGCGGCCGATCATGATCCACCGCGCCATCTTCGGCTCGCTGGAGCGCTTCTTCGGGATCATGACCGAGAACTACGCCGGCGATTTCCCCTTCTGGCTGGCCCCCGAACAAATCCGGCTGCTGCCGGTCACCGATGAGGTGCGCCCCTACGCCGAGCAGCTGCTGGCTGAGCTCAAGGGCGCCGGCATCCGCGCCAGCGTCGACCACTCCGGCGATCGCCTCGGCAAGCTGATCCGCAACGGCGAGCAGATGAAGATCCCGGTGCTGGCGGTGATCGGTGCCAAGGAGGCCGAGAGCCGCAGCGTCAGCCTGCGCAGCCGCCGCGACGGCGACCTGGGCAGCGTGGCGGCCGACGCCCTGGTGGCCGCCGCCGCCGAGGCCAACGGCGGCCGCCGGGCGGGGCTGCAGCTGCCGCCATGACCACCCTGCTGGCCGGCGACATCGGCGGCACCAAAACGCTGCTGGCCCTCTACAGCCTCGAGCAGGGGGAGCTGCGCCAGCGCCGCAGCGAGCGCTACAGCTCCGCCGCTTGGACAGAGTTCAGCGCCCTGGTGAACCACTTCCTGGCGCAGGGCCCGGCCGATGAGCCCCACCCCGGCAGCGCCTGCTTCGCCGTGGCCGGCCCGGTGCGCGGCGGGCGCGTGCAGCTCACCAACCTGCCCTGGCTGCTGGAGGAGGGGGCCCTGGCACAAACCTGCGGCCTCGCACGCGTGGAGCTGGTGAACGATTTCGCCGTGCTGATCTACGGCCTGCCCCACCTCAGCGACACCCAGCAGGCGCCCCTGCGGCCCCGGCCCGGCGATCCCCAGGCGCCGGTGGCGATCCTCGGGGCCGGCACCGGCCTGGGGGTGGCCTTCGGCATCCCCACCCCCCAGGGGCTGATGGCCATGGCCAGCGAGGCCTCCCATGCCGAATTCGCCCCCCGCAACGCCGAGGAGTGGGCGCTCAAAACCTGGCTGCAGGCGGATCTGGGCCTGGAGCGCCTGTCGATCGAGCGGGTGGTGAGCGGCACCGGCCTGGGGGAGGTGATGCGCTGGCTGCTGGCCACCGACCCCGCCGGATCGGGCCATCCCCTCGCCGCCACCGATCCGCTGGAGACTCCCGCCGCCGTGGCCGCCGCCGCCGCCGCCGGCGATGGGCTGGCCCTGCGGGCCCAGCGCCTGTGGCTGGGGGCCTACGGCAGCGCCGCCGGCGACCTGGCCCTGCAGAGCCTCTGCCTGGGGGGCCTGTGGGTGGGGGGCGGCACCGCCGCCAAACAACTGCCGCAGCTGCAGAGCGCCGCCTTCCTCGAGCCCCTGCTGGCCAAGGGCCGGCTCAGCGCCGTGGTGGAGCAGGTGCCGGTGATGGCCCTCACCGACCCCGAGGCGGGCCTGTTCAGCGCCGCCTGCCGCGCCCGCACCCTGCTGGGCTGAATGGGACACTGACCCCAGCAGAACAGACCGCATGGTCCGCCCCCGCATCGGCCAGGGGGTTGTGGTGAATGTCCCCGCCACGACAGCCAACCTCGGCCCAGGCTTCGATTGCCTCGGCGCCGCCCTCGCCCTGAACAACCGCTTCGAGATGCGCTGCATCGAAGGCGATGGCGAGCGCTTTGAGCTGGTGATCGAGGGGCGCGAAGGCGCCCACCTGCGCGGCGGCCCCGACAACCTCGTGTACCGCGCCGCCCAGCGGGTGTGGAAGGAGGCCGGTGAGGATCCGATCGCCGTGGAGGCGCGGGTGCAGCTGGCGGTGCCGCCGGCCCGTGGCCTGGGCAGCAGCGCCACCGCCATCGTGGCGGGCCTGATGGGGGCCAATGCCCTGATCGGTGAACCGCTCAGCCGCGAGAAGCTGCTGGAGCTGGCGATCGACATCGAAGGCCACCCCGACAACGTGGTGCCCTCGCTGCTCGGGGGCCTGTGCATGACCGCCAAGGCGGCCTCCCACCGCTGGCGTGTGGTGCGCTGCGAGTGGTCGTCGGAGGTGGTGGCGGTGGTGGCGATCCCCGCCATCCGCCTCTCCACGAGCGAGGCGCGGCGGGTGATGCCCAAGGCCATCTCGATCCCCGATGCCGTCACCAACCTGGGCTCCCTCACCCTGCTGTTGCAGGGGCTGCGCACCGGCAATGGCGACCTGATCGCCGACGGCATGCACGACCGCATCCATGAGCCCTACCGCTGGGGCCTGATCCAGGGGGGCAGCGCCGTGCGCCAGGCGGCCATTGGCGCCGGCGCCTGGGGGGCGGTGATCAGCGGAGCGGGCCCCAGCATCCTGGCCCTCAGCAACCGCGACAACGCCGGTGCCGTGAGCCGTGCCATGGTGAGCGCCTGGGAAACGGAGGGGGTGGCATCCCGGGGCGAGGTGCTGCAGCTGCAGCAGATCGGCAGCCGCTGGAAACCCCTGGAGCCGTGAGCAGGCAGCTGAGTATTTCTACCCACGCAGAAATACCCAGCTGCTAGATTCATGGTCTCATGGTCAACCTGTTGAGACAGGTTCCCGAGGCCCGCTGAATTGAGGTCGCGATGGACGCCAACCTGCCTGCCATGGCCGCGTCCAGCCTCAGCCCCAACGCCTTCCCCTGGCTCAGCCTGATCACGCTGCTGCCCGCCGCCGTGGCGCCGCTGCTGATGCTGCTGCCCGGCGACGGCACCGATCCAAAACTGCCCCGCAGCATCGCCCTGGCCACCCTCCTGGCCGACCTGCTGCTGATGCTGGTGGTCTTCAGCCGCCACTACGACGGCTCCATCGCCGGCCTGCAGCTGGTGGAGCGCTTCGCCTGGGTGCCCGCCATCGGCCTGGAGTGGTCGCTCGCCGCCGACGGCCTCTCCACCCCGCTGGTGGTGCTCTCCGGCCTGGTCACCCTGCTCTCAGTGGCCGCCAGCTGGAACATCCAGAAGAAATCGCGCCTCTATTTCGCCCTGCTGCTGCTGCAGGCCTCGGCCCAGGCGATGGTGTTCCTCTCGCAGGACTTCCTGCTCTTCTTCCTGGCCTGGGAGCTGGAGCTGGTGCCCGTCTACCTGCTGATCGCCATCTGGGGCGGCCAGCAGCGCCAGTACGCCGCCACCAAATTCATCCTCTACACCGCCACCGCCTCGCTGCTGATCCTGGTGAGCGGCCTGGCCCTGGCCCTCAATGGCCCCTTCACCCTCAACCTCTCCGAGCTGATTGCCCGCTCCCCCGGCGGCACCTTCGGCCTGCTCTGCTACCTGGGCTTCCTGGTGGGCTTCGGCGTGAAGCTGCCGATGTTCCCGCTGCACACCTGGCTGCCGGATGCCCACGGCGAAGCCAATGCACCGGTGTCGATGCTGCTGGCGGGGGTGCTGCTCAAGATGGGCGGCTACGCCCTGCTGCGCTTCAACGTGCAAATGCTGCCGGAGGCCCACCTGCAGCTGGCGCCGGCCCTGGTGGTGCTGGGCATCGTCAACATCGTCTACGGCGCCCTCAACGCCCTTGCCCAGGACAACGTCAAACGCCGCATCGCCTGCAGCTCCGTGAGCCACATGGGCTTCGTGCTGCTGGGCATCGGCGCGGTGGACAGCCTCGGCCTCAGCGGCGCCATGCTGCAGATGATCAGCCACGGCCTGATCGCCGCCGCCATGTTCTTCGTGACGGGCGTGTTCTACGAGCGCACCAAAACGCTCTCCATCCCCAACATGGGCGGCCTGGCCAAGGTGCTGCCCATCACCTTCGCCTTCTTCGTGGCCAGCTCCCTGGCCTCCCTGGCCCTGCCGGGCATGAGTGGCTTCGTGAGCGAAATCACCGTGTTTCTCGGCCTCACCAGCAACGACGCCTTCACCGTGGGCTTCCGGGTGATCGCCGTGGTGCTTGCCGCCATCGGCGTGGTGCTCACCCCCATCTACCTGCTCAGCCTCTGCCGGCGTGTCTTCTTCGGCCCCCGCATCCCGGCCCTGGCCGTGGTGGGCGACATGAAGCCCCGCGAGCTGGTGATCGGCCTCACCCTGTTGGTGCCCACCCTGGTGATCGGCTTCTGGCCCCGCATCGCCATCGACCTCTACGAAGCCAGCACCACCGCCCTGGCCACGGGCCTGGCCCAACACACCGTGGTGGCGCTTCGGCTTCCCGCCCTCGGCTGAACAGCGGCACCGCGGTGCCGTCGGTTGGAATGGCTCTACCCCCTTGAGCCCGCCCACCGCCATGGTCGCCAGCGTTCCGGAACTCCTGCGCGGTGAGGGCCTGCCCCGCTACGACGCGATCACGCCGGAGGCGGTGGGCGCCCACATCCCCACCCTGATGGCGGAGCTGGAGGCGGAACTGGCGGCCCTGGAGCAGGGGCTCGAGCACAGCCTGGCCGCCGGCACCCCCCTGGCCTGGGGGCAGCTGATGGACCCGCTGCAGCGCCTGGGTGAGCGCCTGCGCTGGAGCTGGGGGGTGGTGAGCCACCTCAACGGTGTCTGCAACAGCCCCGAGCTGCGGGAGGCCCATGCCGCCCAGCAGGCGGCGGTGGTGGCCTTCGGCAACCGCGCCGGCCAGAGCCAGGTGATCTTCCGGGCCCTGGAGCAGCTGGCCCAGCAGGCGGCCGCCGGCACCACACCCCTCGACGCCACCCAACGGCGCATCCTCGAGGCCGAACGGCGGGACATGCAACTGCGGGGCGTGGGCCTCAGCGGCGCCGAGCAGGAGGCGTTCAACGCCGCCAGCCAGGAACTGGCGCAGCTCTCCACCCGCTTCGGCAACCAGGTGCTCGATGCCACCAACGGCTGGACCCTGCGGCTCACCAGCGCCGAACAGGTGGAGGGGCTGCCGCCAAGCCTGCTGGATCAGCTGGCCCAGGCGGCCCGCGCCGCCGGCGATGCCGAGGCCAGCGGCACCGCCGGCCCATGGCTGCTGGGGCTCGACATGCCCCGCTACGCGCCGTTCATGAAATACAGCCGCTGCCGGCCGCTGCGGGAGCAGGTGTACAAGGCCCACGTGAGCCGGGCCTCCGGCCAGGGCGACAGCGACGAAGCGACCGCGCGCAACAACTGGCCGCTGATCGAGCGCATCCTCACCCTGCGGGGCGAGCAGGCCCGCCGCCTCGGCTACGCCAACTGGGCCGAGGTGAGCCTGGCCGCCAAAATGGCCGACTCCGAAGCCGCCGTGGAGGCCCTGCTCGAGGAGCTGCGGGCCGCCGCCCATCCGGTGGCCCAGCGGGAGCTCACGGCCCTGGCGGACTGCGCCCGCCGCCACGGCGCCCCCGAAGCCAGCGACCTCCAGCCCTGGGACATCAGCTTCTGGGCCGAGGTGCTGCGCCAGGAGAGCTTCGAGCTCGACAGCGAAGCCCTGCGCCCCTACTTCCCCCTGCCGCAGGTGCTCGAGGGCCTGTTCGCCCTGTGCAACCGCCTGTTCGGCATCCGCATCGAAGCGGCCGATGGCGAGGCGCCGGTGTGGCACCCCGACGTGCGCTTCTTCCGCATCCTCGAAGCCAGCGGTGAGGCGGCGGGCGAGCCCCTGGCCGCCTTCTTCCTCGACCCCTACAGCCGCCCCGGCAGCAAGCGCGGTGGCGCCTGGATGGATGAGTGCCTGGTGCGCTCGCGACGGCCCGACGGCACACCGGTGCTGCCGGTGGCCTACCTGATCTGCAACCAGAGCCCGCCGGTGGGGGACACCCCCAGCCTGATGACCTTCGAAGAGGTGGAAACCCTCTTCCACGAGTTCGGCCACGGCCTGCAGCACATGCTCACCACCGTGGAGCGCCCCCAGGCCGCCGGCATCAACGGCGTGGAGTGGGATGCGGTGGAGCTGCCCAGCCAGTTCATGGAGAACTGGTGCTACGACCGGGCCACCCTGCTGGGCATGGCCCGCCACTGGCAAACGGGCGAGCCCCTGCCGGAGGCGGAATTCACCAAGCTGCACGCCGCCCGCACCTTCATGGGCGGTGCCGCCACCCTGCGCCAGGTGCACTTCGCCCTCGTCGATCTCAAGCTGCACAGCCAGTGGCACCCCGGCTGCGGCCAGACCCCCGAGCAACTGCGCCGCGCCATCGCCGCCACCACCACCGTGCTGGCCCCGATCGATGAGGACGCTTTCCTCTGCTCCTTCGGCCACATCTTTGCCGGCGGCTACGCCGCGGGCTATTACTCCTACAAGTGGGCCGAGGTGCTCAGCGCCGACGCCTTCGGCGCCTTCGAGGAGGTGGGGCTCGACAACGAGGCCCAGATCCGCGAAACGGGCCGCCGCTTCCGCGACACGGTGCTCAGCCTTGGTGGCAGCCTCGATCCCCAGCGGGTGTTTGAAGCGTTCCGCGGCCGCCAGCCCAGCAGCGAAGCCCTGATTCGCCACTCCGGCCTGGTGGCGGTTTAATCCGGCGCCAGCAGCACATCGGCCACCGCCGCCAGGGCGCGTGGGTGGCCGATCAGCTGCCGGTGGGTCCACACCGGCAGGGCACGCCGCTCCCCCAGCGGCAGCACCGCCCGCCACCCGGGCACCACGGTGAGTTCGGTGGGGCAATAGAAGCTGGTGCAGGCCACCCCCTGCAGCCGGGCGGTGCCGGCATCCAGATGCCGCAGCAGTGGGCTGCCCAGCTTCATGTCGGCGATGCCCGCCAGCAGCGCCCGCGGCACCAGCTGGGCCGTGAGCGTGCCCCGCATCGGGCTGCCCAGGCACACAAACCGCCGGCAGCGGGCTGCCCCGCCGTGGTCCTGCAGCCACAGGCGCCCCACCAGGCCGCCCATCGAAAAACCCAGCAGGTCGATCGGGGTGTGGGGCCCGAAGCGCCCGTTGATCAGCGGCGCCAAGCTGGCCGCCAGCTGCCGCAGCGGCACCGCCCCGAAGCGATGCGGCAGGTGCGGCGCCAGCAGCGTCAGCTCCGGGCAGCGCCCCCGCAGTTCCGCCTCCAGGCGCCGGAACACCCGCGGCGTGTCCCAGAGGCCATGCAGCAACACCAAGGGCGGCATCAGGCGAACAAACGGCCCATCACGACGCCAGCTGGCAGTGGCGGGAGCGCTGCACGCCCACCACCCCATCAAACCCGGGCACTGGGGCGTGGCACTTGCGCAGTTCGAGACGGGTGGGCACGGCGCCATAGAGCTGCTCGAGACAATCCAGAATCCGCTCAGCGAAGTGCTCCAACGTGAGGCAACGCAGCTCCGCCGCCAGCCGCTGCAGTGCCCTGATCGCCTGGCTGTAATCGAGGCTGTGCTCCAGCCGGTCGCTGGCGCCGGCAGCCTCCAGATCCCACGCGAGGCTGAAATCCAGCTCAAACCACTGGCCCAGCTGCCGCTCCCGCTCCAGCACCCCCACATGGGCCCAGAGCCGCAGGCCGCGCACCAGGATCCGGTCGCCGCTGCCGTTGCTCACAGCGACAGGTCGCGGTGGCTGAAGCGGTGGCCACCGCCGGCGTAGTCGGAGGCGATGTGGCCATCGCCCCGCAGCAGGTAGCGGTAGGTCACCAACCCCTCCAGCCCCACCGGCCCGCGGGGCGGCAGGGTCTGGGTGCTGATGCCCACCTCGGCACCGAATCCGTAGCGGAAGCCATCGGCGAAGCGGGTGGAGCAGTTCACATACACGCCGGCGCTGTCCACCCCCCGCAGAAACGTCTCCGCCGTGGCGGCGTTGGTGGTGCAGATGGCATCGGTGTGGCGTGAGCCGTAGCGGCGGATGTGCTCCAGGGCCTGGGGCAGATCGTCCACCACCCGCACCGCCAGCACCAGGTCGGAGTATTCGGTGCGCCAATCGTCGTCGGTGGCGGCCTGCTCCACCCCCAGCGCCTGGCTGGCGGCATCGCCCCGCAGGCTCACGCCGGCGGCGGCGAAGGCGGGCAGGGCCTGCTGCAGAAACCCCGGCGCCGCATCGCGGTGCACCAGCAGGGTTTCGATCGCATTGCAGGCGGCGGGGTACTGGGTTTTGGCATCGATCGCCACCCGCACCGCCTGGGGGATGTCGACCTCCCGGTCGACATACAGGTGGCAGATGCCGTCGGCGTGGCCCAGCACCGGAATGCGGGTGTTGTCCTGGATGAAGCGCACCAGGGCGTTGGAGCCCCGCGGAATGATCAGATCCACCAGGCCATCGAGTTTGAGCAGCCCCAGGCTCTCCTCACGGGAGGTGAGCAGCTCCAGCGCCTCGGGGGCCACCGCCGTGGTCGCCAGGCCGCGGCGCAGGGCCGCCAGGATGGCGCTGCAGCTGCGGCTGGCCTCACGCCCCCCCTTGAGCAGGGCGCCGTTGCCGGAGCGCACCGCCAGCGAGGCGATCTGCATCACCGCATCGGGCCGCGCCTCGAAGATCACCCCCAACACCCCCAGCGGCACGCTCAACCGCTCCAGCACCAGGCCCTGATCCAGCTCCCGGTGCAGCTGCCGCACCCCCAGCGGATCCGGCAGCTGGGCCACCTGCCGCACCCCCTCAATGGCGCCGGCCAGCTTGCCGGCATCGAGCTTCAGGCGCGCCACCAGCGCCGGGGCCAGGCCATCGGCGGCGGCGGCCTCCAGGTCGGCGGCGTTGGCGGCGGCGATCCCCTCGGCCTCCGCCTGCAGGGCGTCGGCCATGGCCAGCACCGCCTGGCGCCGTTCGCCATCGCTGAGCCGGCCCAGATCCATGGCGGCACGGCGCACGGCGGCGGCCCGCTGCAGCAGATCGGGCGAGGGATCGGGGACGCTCACAGCCGGCGGCGGCACGGTTGGCATCATGCCAAGCGGGGCGTCTCCAACCGCTCCAGCGCCAGCCGCGCCGCCCCCAGCCGGCCGGCGCCGTTGCCGAGGGCGGCACGGCGCAGCTCCAGACCAGCGCGGCTCTCCGCCTGCACCCGCTGCTCCAGCTCCGCCTGGGCCGCCGGCAGGAAATGGGCGCTGGCGGCGCTGAGGCCACCGCCGATCAACACCAGCCGGGGGGTGAGCACGTACACCAACGAACTCAAGCCGATGCCCAGCCAGCGGCCGTAGGCGCGCCACACCGCCAGGGCCTCGCCATCACCGCCATCGGCGCGGCGGCACAGCTCCTTGGGGTCGAGGGGCGACAGCCGAGCCAGCCCGCCGATGCTGCAGAACTGCTCCAGGGAGCCACGGTTGCCGCTGTTGCACGGGGGGCCCTCCGGATCCACGCAGATCAACCCCGGCTCCGCCGCCGCACCGCCGTGGCCGGTGAACAGCTTCCCCCCCAGCAGCACACCACCGCCCACGCCAGTGCCGAGGGTGAGCAGCAGCACGTCGTCGTAGCCGCGGGCGGCACCGGTCCAGGCCTCGCCCACCACGGCGCAGTTGCCGTCGTTGGCCAGGGTGACGCGCCGCTGCAGCTGGGCCTCCAGCCACGCCGCCAGGGGCACCTGCTCCCAGCCCGGCAGGTTGATGCACACCCGCGCCACCCGGCCGGCCGCATCCATGGGCCCCGGCAGCCCCACCCCCACCAGCGGCGCCAACCGGTCGGGGTCGAGCTGCTGCACCGCCTCCACGATCGCCATCACCACCCCGCCGGGCATGGCCGGTTGGGGGGTGGGCACCTGCAGGTCCGCCAGCAGCGCCCCGCTGTCGCTGAAGCGCCCCAGCTTGATGGCCGTGCCCCCCAGGTCGATGCCGATCAGCTGGCCCATGGCTCGCCCGCTCTGCCCTGCACCCTAAAAGCGCAAAAACATCTGGATCAGGCTCTGCCAGCGGCCCTCCGTGTCGATCGAGCCCTGCACCCCCACGCGGTCGCTGGCCTGGTAGCGCAGGTTGAACTGGGGCGGCAGGTCGCTGCGGTCGGGGGCCGCCAGCACCGAGAAATTGAAGCGCTCGGTGAGGTCGAGGCCGATCTCCGAACCCAGGGCCAGCTTGGAGGGCAACTGGTTGGAGGTGCTGGAGCCGGGGGCCACATCAGGCACCACGAAATAGGCCGGGTAGAGGGCAAACGAGAGCCGATCGCCGAACAACTCACTGGCGCTGCCCAGCACCGGGGTGAGCAGCGATTGGCCCAACACCGTGGCCAGGGCGGCGCTGGCATTGGCCCCCAGCAGACCCACCAGGGAGTTGCCGCCGATCAGCGCCAAGAGCCGCTCCTTCGGCAGGGGCGGCGTGCTGGTGAGGGTGATGTTCTCCATCAAACGGTCGGCGGGGCCGGTGGCCTGCAACTTCACCTTCACCAGCCGCAGCTGCTCCAGCGAACGGCTGGGGCCCTGGGTGGCGTTGTTCCAGTCGTAGATGGTGGAGGAGCTGAGCGTGGCGCCGCTGGGGGTGGCCCCCGCCGGGCTGTCGGCCACACTGGTGCGCAGGGCAATGTCCACGTAGGGGATCAGCCCCAGGCTCGGGGTGAACACCGCCACGTTGGGGGCGTCGGGGTCGAGCCGGAAGGGGGTGATGAACAGCCCCAGTTGGCCCTTGAGCAGGCGCACCACACCGCTGATGCGGATGTCGGGATCCAACGGCCCCCGCAGGGTGAGCACCCCGGCGGTGTTGAAGTTGAGCACGTTGGGCACCGTGATGCGCAGGTTGGGGCCGAGGCGCAACCGCAGCCCGTTGAGCTGCACCGCGGAGAGCTTCGGCAGGTATTGGCGCAGGTCCTGGCTGGCGGCGCTCTCCAGCTGTTGGCCCATCACCAGCAGCGGTTCGCGGAAATCCCAATCGGCCTCCGCCAGCTGCCGCAGGCTCACCGGCCGGGCGGGGGCCGCGGCGGTGGCCAGGCCGCTGGGGTTGATGTTGATGCTGCCGCGGCTGAGCTGCAGCTCCCCCGCCAGCTCCGGCCGCCGCAGGGAGCCGCCCACGAGCACCTCCCCATCCACCTGGGTCTGCAGCCGCGGCGCGGTGATCGGCACCGTTTTGAAGGCGAGTTTCAGCTGGCGCGGCGACTGGGGCACCGAGGTCACCAGCCCCAGGTGGCCGACGCCGCTGATCTGGCCCGCCGCGCCGACGCGGGCGCTGAGCTGCTGCACCTCCAGCTCGGTGAAATCGAACAGCACCACGGCATCCAGGTCGCGCAGCTGCTGACCGGCCAGCAGCAGCTCCCCCTCACGGAAACGCAGGAAGCCGTTGGCCACCGGGGCCAGGCGCGAACCCCGCACCAGCAGCTGCAGGTCGGCGCTGCCCCGGCGCCACTCCAGCCCCGGCCCCCCCAGCACCGAGAGGAAACGCAGCCCATCGCCGCGGCTGGCCACCCGCAGCTCCAGCCCCTCGGCGGACGCCTGCAGCGGGATCACCCCCTTGAGGTCGACGCTGTTGCTGGCGCCGCCGCTGCGCAGGGCCCAATCGAGCGCCAGCCGGTTGTTCTCCAGGGCGATGCGGCCGCGGTCGAGCTGCAGGGTGCGCTCCCGCAGGCCGGCATCCTGCAGGGCCAGCTCCAGCTCCAGCTGTGGCGGCCGCCCCCGCCCCGGCAGGCCATAGCGGCCCTGCAATGACAGCGAGCCGCGCAACCCCTCCGGCACCGGCGCCAGCAGGCCCATCAGCGCCAGCGGCAGGTATTGGATGCTGAAGCTGCCGCCGCGGTTGAGGGGGCCCTGCAGCCGCACCAGCACCGGTTCTTTGCTGAGGGCCAGGTCGCGGTCGTCGCCCCGCAGCCACAGGTGGCCGCGGCTGCGCAGGTCGATGAACAGTTGGTCGGAGCGGCTGCCCACCAGGGTGAGGTCGGCATCGAGCAGCGCCTCCAGATCCGCCGGGTCGAGGCGCACCTCGCCCTCGGCGGCAATGGGCAGGCCCGGGGCGTTGAGGGCGGCGCGGGCCTGGCGCAATTGCGCCAGCTGGCCGCTGAGGTCAAGCCCGAGGGTGCCGGTGTCGAGCAGGCCGAGGTCGGCGGCGGCGCCGCCGCTGGGGCTGATCGCCCCATTCCACAGGGGCCAGGCCGCCAGCAGTTGGCGCAGGGCTGGCCCCCCCAGCCGGCGCGCCTCAAAGCGGGTCCACAGGGCCCCGCCCGGTTCGGTGCGGGCCCGGAACCCCACCGCCGCCTGGCGGCCATCGGCCCAGCGGCCCCGCAACTCCAACCGGCGGCCCCGCAGGCTGCCATTGGCGCTGAGGCTGCTGCCGTACACCCCCAACAGCTGTGGGCCGGCGATGCGCACGGCGCCTGCCATGGCCAGGGGTTGCAGCTCCAACTGGCCGGCGCCGCTGAGGGCCCCCTGCAACGGCCGGAACACCTGGCGGGGGCCGAGGGCCAGCTGCAGCCCCGCCAGCGGAACAGCGTCGCTGCTCCAGCGGTAGCGGCGCGGGCTGCCGCTGAGCCGCAGGCTGCCGCCGCCCCGCTGCAGCCGTGCGTCGGTGGGGAAGCCACGGCGGTCGAGGCGGGCCTGCAACAGCCCAGCGGGCGCGGGGGCCAGGGGTTGCAGCCGCAGGCGGGCATCGGCCCCGAGGGCACCGCGCAGCTCGCCGCTCCAGGATTCCCGCAGCCAGAGGGGGCCGGCCCCGGGGTTGCGCACCAGCAGCTGCAGGTCGGAGCGGAGCGCCTGCAGGGGCCCCTCCAGCACCCCCCAGGCATCCAGGTCGCCGCGCAGCCGTGTGCCCACCAGGGCGCTGAGCCGATCCAGGGGAAAACGGCGCAGGTCGAACCGCAGCTGCAGCGGCCCGCCGCGGGGCCCCAGGGGGAGGCGGCCGCTGGCACTGAGCCGCTCGGCCTCCAGGCTCTGCAGATCCAGCTGGCCCGGCCGCCACACCAGCCTCGCCAGCAGGTCGCCCACCAGCGGATTGCGGCGTTGGCGCAGATCCAACTGCAGCCGCAGCTGGCTCCAGGGGCCCTGCTGCTGCAGCTGGGCCTGCAGGGCGGGGCGGGGCCCCAGCAGCGGCGCCAGTTGGGGCGGCAGACCACGCTGCAGCTGCAGACGCTGGCTGCGCAGGTCCAGGCGCGGCCACAGGGTGCCGCTGGCCTGCAACACCGCCTCGCGGTGGCGCAGCTGCAGGCTCGGCACCAGCACCCGCAGGCTGGGGCGGCGGCGCAGAGCCAGCCGGGCCTGGAGCTGCAGCCCCGGCAGGCTGGCCTGCAGGCGCAGATCGGGCTGGCGCCAGGGGCCCGCCAGCCGCGCCAGCAGCCGCTCGCCACCCTTCAGCGTGGTGGCCTGCAGCTGCAGCTGCAGCCATCCGCCGGGTCTGGTGCGGCGGGCCGCCAGCTGCAGCTGCCCAGAGAGGCGGCCGCGCCAATCCCCCAGGCGCAGGGGGGTGGGGCGCAGGGCCAGGCCCTCCGCCGAGCAGCGCAGCACCAATGGATCTCCGCTGAGGGCTTGCGGCA
Organism: Synechococcaceae bacterium WBB_10_009; assembly: GCA_010030955.1. Lineage (GTDB taxonomy): Bacteria > Cyanobacteriota > Cyanobacteriia > PCC-6307 > Cyanobiaceae > Vulcanococcus. The sequence goes on from RHBP01000026.1 coordinate 13,427, forward strand.
GGCCCGGCGGCCGCCAACGCCATGCCTCCACAGACAGGCCACCGCGGCAGCCGTTGCCGCCGGGGCGCCGCTGCAACGCCAGGCTGCCCTGCAGGCGCCCCTCCACCCGCCCGGTCAATTGCTGCTGCAGGCCGCGGGGCAACAGCGCCAGGGCCGGCTCCAGCGGCAGTTGGCGCGGATGCAGCTGCAGCTCCAGGCTGCGCTGGCGCCACTGCAAACGGCCGCCAAAGCCCAGCTGCCCGCCGGTGGCGGCGTCGAGGCGACCACCCCAGGCCACCTGCCGCCGCCACAGCTGCAGCTCGCTGCTGCCCTCCAGGCGCAGCGCCAGGGCCTTGGGCCCTCGGGCCGATTCCGTGATGAGGCGCACCCGGGCCGGGTCCGCCAGGCGGATGCGCAACCCCAGCCGCGGCGGCTCCAAACCCGCCCTCTGGGGTGGGAACTCCCAGTAGCTGCCCCGCCGGTTGGCCCGCAACAGCGCCTCCGGCCGCTGCAGATCCAGCTCCAGCACCAGGGCCCGCTGCCACAGGCTGCGCAGGGGATCCACCCCCAGCACCAGCCCCTGGGCCTCCACCGTGGAGGGGTTGTCGAGCCCCGGCAGAAAGCGGCTCGGCCCCACCTGCAATCCCAGGCCCAGGGGCTTCAGCCCCCGGTAGGCCCCAAGCTGCAACGGGTGCCCCATGATCCGCCCCAACTGCCGCTCCAGGCGGGGGCGCTGTTGGCCATAGATCCGGGCCGCGAGGCGGTCGAGCGCCCACCATCCACCCCCCAGGGCGGCGGCCACACCCACCCCGGCCAACAGCGCCACCGGCTGGGGGACGCCCCCTGGGCGACCGGAGCGGCGACGCGGTCGGAGGCTCGGGCGGCCCGTGGGTCTCAGCGGCTGAGCAGGCCGCAATATAAAGGTGTTCTCCGGTCTCGCCGATCCCCCATGCGTGCTGATCCGCTGCTGCTCACCGCCGGCGAGTGGCTGGGCATTGCCGGGGGGGTGTTGCTGCTGCTCACCGTGGTGGGATTCCTGGCCCGCTGGGGCATTCGCTTCCGGCTGGTGGGGGTCACCAGCTTCACGGTGCTGCTGTCGCTCTCCTGCCTGGCCTTCGCGGTGAGCTACGCGCCACGCATCCTGGTGGAGGGGGCCGTGAGCGTGCCGGTGGTGTTCGACAACGGCGCCGACCTGGTGGTGGCCGCCGC